>JAYVEJ010000651.1:0-22577 GCA_043748885.1 Luteolibacter sp.
TCGACTCGCAACGCCGCCTCGCCCGCGAAGGCAAAGCCAAAATCGTCCTGCCAGATCTCGTCATCGTCGATGGCGGCAAAGGCCAGCTCGGCATGGCCGTTAGGGAACTGCAAGCCCTCGGCCTGCACGACCTCCCCGTCGTCGGCCTGGCCAAGCAGCACGAGGAAATCTTCATCCCCGGCCGCGACCAATCCATCCGCATCCCTCACGACCGCGGCGCGCTCAAGCTGCTCCAGCGCATCCGCGACGAAGCCCACCGTTTCGCTAACGGCTACAACGCCCTGCTCTACCGCCGCCGCATGAAAGAAAGCCTGCTAGACGACTGCCCCGGCATGTCCGCTAACAAGAAACGGCTCCTGCTAGAAAAGTTCGGCAGCGTCGCCCGTTTGAAAAAAGCCAGCGCAGAAGGCATCGCCGCGATGCCCGGCATTTCCCTCAAAGCCGCCACCGCCATCCTGGAATTCCTCAGCCGCAACGGTTGACCCCCGTAGCTGCCGCGTCTCGCGGCAGACCGTGCTTGCAGCGTCCCGCCGCAATTCTTAACTCATGCAGCCCCACCCCGGTCAAATCCTCTGGATCCAGAAGGGGAGAGAAGTAATTTTCCCGTCTATGGATCGTCCATCGGAAAGAACCCGTTAATCTCGTGATCTCACGGCCTGACGACCAGCAGCGGGTTAGCCGCAGATGGCTCTCAGGAGCCACAAATAAATGCGCCGGAGTGGGACGTCCGTGCCATCGCAGCCGACGCACAGAATGGGGTTTGGCCGACATCGGGAGCAGGTGGCAACGTGGCTTGCGCGGCAAGTGAGGCAGGGGTAAAAAACTAGCAAGCTGTAGCCGATTCTAACTTTTTTCCGACACCCGCGGCCCAGCTTCTACGCACTGCGGGAGAGTTCGATAAAACCGGTGTCGGCCTCAATCTTGCGTTCGCATCCGGGCAGATTGTGGTTAGCCTCCCGCCAAGACTTTCCTGATTTGCCAGCGCCATGACCACCCTTCCAGCTCCGCCCACGCCCTCCGCCATTCTCTCGTTCGACTTCGACGGCACCTTGCATGATCCCGCAGAAGATCCGCCGGTGCCGCCGGCATTTTTCGATCTCATCCGCAAGCTTCGCGACGAGCAAGCTGTGGTCTGGGGCATCAACACCGGACGCTCGATGGCGCAAATGGTCGAGGGCTTCGTCGAGAGTCGGTTCCCGTTTCTCCCCGATTGGGTGGTCGCCCGGGAACGTGAAATCTATCACCCTAACTCCTTCGGGCGCTGGCTTCCCAACTCGCCATGGAACACCCGCTGCGAAAATGAAATCCACGAGTTGTTCAAGCACGCCAGCAAACTGTTGGCCCATTTGCGCCGGGAAATCGAGGCCCACACCGGTGCGAGATGGCAGGAGATCAACGGCGAAATCGCCGGCATTATTGCTCAGTCCGAAGAGGAAATGGAATGGATTATCGATCACATCGAGCCACTTGTCGCCGCCGAACCGCACCTCGCTTGGCAGCGAAACTCGATCTACCTGCGCTTCGGCCACCGGGATTTTCAAAAGGGCAGCAGCTTGAGCGAAGTCGCCCGCCAGTACGGCCTAAGTGCCGATCGCTGTTTCGCCATCGGCGATGGCCACAACGATTTTGAAATGCTCGATCCAGCCCACGCCGGGATGACCGCATGTCCCGCGAATGCCGTAGCCGCGATCAAAGAAAAGATAGCCGCCACCGGCGGATTGATCACGCCTGCCGCGCACGGCAGCGGCTCCATCGAGGCTTTGAACCATTATTTCAACAACCCGAGCCATCTGAAATAGCCGAGTGTTTGGCCGGTAATGCGGCGATCCTTGCGAGACTGGGTTCGCAGTTTCTCACCTCAACAGGTCACCCCAATTCTGGATGGTAGGCAGGTCATGACTTCCACGATCCCCTTCACCGCCACCGACCGCTCGTGCCAGCGTGCCCGGTGAATCACCCGCGAAGCGCCTTCGCCGAGTGGCTCGTCAAACTGGAGATCTGTCCACGCGATTTCCGATAGTTCCTCTCCGCATGAAGTCTTCGGGTAGCTCTGACAACCGGTTACCGGATAGATCGAGGATCTCCCGCGTGTCCGCCAAGTCGAAGATTTCTCGCGGAAATTCAGTAAGCCCACAGCGCAGGTCGAGTCGCGTGCTGCCTGTTCGCTCGCCCGCGCTTAGTCTTGATAGAGTGTCCATGTTTTCCGGCAGGCGATTCCACGGCGGTGGAGGCAGTTCGTCCGTGAAATTGGGGGGGCGGACATTTCTGACCATTTTGACCATGACAGGAGGTAGGGGTGAGCGAGTGTAAATCCCTAGGATTCGGGGGTTTTTGCTTGGTTGGGGGGCGGTTAGGCTTCTGGGATGTCGGCGATGTGGACGCTGATTTGTTTCTTGCGGGTAAGGCGGAGGCGGAGGCGGAGGCGGTGGTGATGATTTTCCAAAGTTTCGGCGGGGAGTTGACTTGCGGGACGAGAGGGACTGCGAGTTCGGCTCCTGTCCAGCGCAGGACGCCGTGACTGTGGGTGAGGTCGCGGAAGGGGCTGAAAGGATCTTCGAGCGTGGTGACCTTTACCCCGGCGTTGTAAAGGCGACCGACCCTCATCTGGAAGCCATGTGTTCATGATCGACAGCCACGACCTCAGAGAGTTCCAAGCCGTTCAAAACGTGGATGAAACGCTCATGCTCGCTGGCATCCAGACTGAAGCAGGGATCGCGTTTGTCGGTGGGAAGGATGGGCTGGTGGGCGTAGTGGGATTCCATGAACAAGGAGGTGGCCTGACGCCGCCGCCCAAGCTGCCAACCCGGCAACGAATGTCTTTGCTGCCCGGACTCTGGAATCGCGAATCAAAAACCGGACTTTCGGGGGATTTAATCTTGCTCACCTCTCCGTAGAAAACAGGTCGGATAGTGAGGTCTGATTACTATCACCCCCGGCAGGCACCACGGCCACCAGCCCGAGAGCGCACCAGCAAGCGTTAGGCACCGCGCGGCTGAGCGACGTCGAGTCCCCGTTGGGCTACTTCGATCACAACGTCGCGCGGATGCGGTATGGCAGCTTCCGCAAGCAGGGGTTCTTCATCGGATCCAGAGTGATCGAAGCAGCTTGCCGCAACGTGATCGGACTGCGCTGCAAGCAAGCGGGCATGTTCTGGACCGAACTAGGAGCCAACGCGGTGATGGCCCCGCGCTGTCTCAACGCGGGAAATAGCCTCGGCGCATTCTGGCAAACCCGCCACGCCGCCCTAGCCGCCTAACTGAATAAATTTGTCATGCCCCCATGTGAAAACTTTCCCCGAGAAACTCCACCAAAAAAGCCGCCCCGGTTTCCCGGGGCGGCTTTGATGTTAGGTGGGGATAGCGGTTAGAGACCGCTACCACGGATTACTTTTTCTTGGCAGTGCGCTTTTCCTCAATGGCAGCTTGCGCGGCGGCGAGGCGGGCGACTGGCACGCGGAACGGCGAGCAGGAAACGTAGGCGAGGCCGAGCTGGTGGCAGTAAACCACCGACGACGGGTCACCGCCGTGCTCGCCGCAGATGCCGAGCTTAATGTCCGGGCGGGTCTTGCGGCCTTTGGCGACGGCGATTTCCATGAGCTGGCCAACACCGGTGGTGTCGAGCGTGGCGAATGGGTTCTTCGCGAAGACGTCGTTCTCGACGTAGGGCAGCAGGAACGCGCCCATGTCGTCGCGGCTGATGCCGAGCGCGGTCTGGGTGAGGTCATTGGTGCCGAAGCTGAAGAACTCGGCGCCTTCTGCAATCTCGTCGGCAGTGAGCGCGCCGCGCGGGACTTCGATCATGGTGCCGACTTGATATTCGAACTTCACCTTCTTCTCAGTCATCACTTCCTTGGCCACGCGGTGGACGATCTCGGCTTGGAGATCGAACTCACGCTTGAAGCCGACGAGCGGGATCATGACCTCAGGCTTCACCTTGATCTTCTTCTTCGCCACGTCTGCGGCGGCTTCGAAAATGGCGCGAGCCTGCATCTCGGTGATTTCTGGATAGGCAACTCCGAGACGGCAACCGCGATGACCTAACATCGGGTTGAATTCATGGAGTTCAGCCACCCGTTGGATGATGGTTTCCACCTTCATGCCAAGCTTTTTGGCGAGGTCGAGTTGTTGCTCCTTGGTGTGGGGCAGGAACTCGTGGAGCGGCGGATCGAGCAAACGAATCGTCGCCGGGAAGCCTTTAAGGGTGGTGAAGATGCCGGTGAAATCCGCACGCTGATAAGGCAGAAGTTTCGCCAGCGCGGCTTGCCGCGCTTCGAGGGTGGTGGCGAGAATCATCTCGCGCATCGCGTCGATGCGGTCGCCTTCGAAGAACATATGCTCGGTGCGAGTTAGGCCGATGCCGGTGGCACCGAAGGCCAGCGCGATGCGGGTCTGCTCCGGGGTGTCGGCATTGGTGCGGACGGCCATGCGGGTCGATTGCTCACACCATTTCATGAGCTGGATGAAACCCTTGAATTTCTCCGTTTTGATGGCGGCCTTGTCGCCGCTAACAATTCCAGCAATGATCTCCGAGGGAGCCGTTTTCAGCTCGCCGCCATAGACGGTGCCGCTGGTGCCGTCGATGCTCATGTAGTCGCCTTCTTTGAAGGTTTGGCCAGAAGCAGTGACGGTGAGTTTGTCGTAGTTGATCTCGAGCGCAGCAGCACCGCAGACGCAGACTTTACCCATCTGGCGGGCAACCAGCGCGGCGTGCGAGGAGACTCCGCCCTTGGCAGTTAGAATCCCTTCCGCAGCGATCATCCCGCGAAGGTCTTCCGGGCTGGTTTCGTTGCGCACGAGCAGCACCTTTTCACCGCGGGCTTCGGCAAGCACGGCGCGGTCGGCATTCAGATAGACCTTGCCGGAGGCGGCACCCGGGCCGGCGGGAAGACCGGTCGCGATGACCTTGGCCTTGGCTGCCTCGGCGACATCGAAGATCGGCGCGAGGAGTTGGTCTAACTGGTCGGCGGGGTTGCGCAACACGGCGGTTTCCCAGTCGATGAGTTTTTCCTTCACCATGTCGATGGAGAACTTGAGCGCAGCGGCGGCGGTGCGCTTGCCGTTGCGAGTTTGGAGCATGAACAGCTTGCCTTCTTGCACCGTGAACTCGACGTCTTGCACATCCTTGAAATGCTTTTCAAGGATGGAGCGGACTTTCATCAATTCGGCAAACGGCTTGGGCATCGCAGCCTTGAGCTTGCTAACAGGCTCTGGGGTGCGGACGCCGGCGACGACGTCTTCGCCCTGCGCGTTCATCAAGAACTCGCCGTAAAACTCATTGGCACCGTTAGCCGGATTGCGGGTGAAGGCGACGCCGGAGCCGGAGGTTTCGCCGGTGTTGCCATAGACCATGGCTTGCACGTTGACGGCAGTGCCCCACGCAGCGGGGATGTTATATTTACTGCGATAAACGAACGCGCGGTCATTCATCCATGAACCGAAGACCGCACCGGCGGCACCGCGAAGTTGGTCCCATGGATCGCTCGGGAAACTGTGGCCCGTGCGCTTTTTGACGAGAGCCTTGAAACGCTTAACGAGTTCCTTTTGGTCGTCGGCAGTTAGATCGGAGTCGATGATGTCCTTACCATACTTATCATGTTTGAAAGATTCGATTTCGACTTCGAATGGCTCGTGTTCTTCACCTTCGGTTTTCTGGACGCCGAGGACGACATCACCATACATTTGGACGAAGCGACGATAGCAATCCCAAGCGAAGCGCTCGTTCTTGGTGACGGTTGCTAGAGACTTCACCGTGTCGTCATTGAGACCGAGGTTGAGGATGGTGTCCATCATGCCCGGCATCGAGTCGCGGGCACCGGAGCGCACGGCGACAAGCAGTGGCATGCCCTTGGCATCGCCGAACTTGCAGCCCATGATTTTCTCCATGTTCTTCACGCCAGCTTCCATCTCCGCTTGGAGAGAGACCGGGTAAGTACGCTTGTTATCGTAGAAGTAGGTGCAGACCTCAGTGGAGATCGTGAAGCCCGGAGGCACTGGCAGACCGATGCGAGTCATTTCTGCTAGGTTGGCACCTTTGCCGCCGAGAAGGGGCTTCATGCTGCCGTTGCCGTCAGCTTTGCCGGCTCCCCAGTTGTAAACATATTTGACCTTCTTGCTAGAAACGGTCTGGTTCGCTGCGGATTTTTGGACCGCGGACTTGGCGGCTCGCGGAGCGCTTTTCTTGGCCGCAGGTTGAGCGGCCTTCTTTTTGGTTGCCATCGTTGTGGTGATATCGAGTTATGAGCATTGCTTGCTGGGACACGGGAAATCATTGACCCAGCCCAGCACAAGGCGCGGGAGGCTATTCAGGTGACATTGCAGTGTCAACGAAGCAGTTGGCGGAAAAATGCCCGCTGCAAGCCGCGAAATTCCCGCTAAAAATCCACCTCAACGCAGCCCGCGGAGGAGCAGCTCGGCGTTGGTTTTGGTGGCCTTGAGATTTGAAAGAAGAGTCTCGATCGCATCGCCGATGGGCAGCCCAGCGAGCTGCTTGCGGATATCGACGACTTTCAAAAACTCATCTGGATGATAGAGGCGATCATCATTGCGAGTGCCGGACTGCGGGATATGGATCGCGGGAAAAACCCGTCGCTCGGCGAGTTCGCGGTCGAGCCGCACTTCCATGTTGCCGGTGCCTTTGAACTCCTCGAACACCACGTCATCGAGACGGCTTTCGGTTTCGACCAGCGCCGTCGCGAGAATTGTTAGTGAGCCACCCTCCTCGACGTTTCTGGCGGTGCCGAAAAACTTGCGAGACTTCTGCAACGCCGCCGGACTGACGCCGCCGGAGCCGATTGGGCCGCCTTGCATCGCGGAGTTATGGCCACGGGCGAGGCGGGTGAGACTGTCTAGCAGCAAGATCACATCCTTGCCGCGCTCGACGAGCCGCTTGGCCCGCTCGATGACCAGATCCGCAACCTGCGCATGACGCCGTGGCGACTCGTCGAAGGTCGAGGCAAACACCTGCGAGCCGACGGTTTCTTCGAAATCCGTGACTTCCTCCGGGCGCTCGTCTAGCAGCAGAATGATCAACTCGGCATCTGGATGATTGAGGCGAATCGAGCGCGCGATTTGTTTGAGCAAAATCGTTTTCCCACCGCGTGGTGGAGCGACGATGATCCCGCGCTGGCCTTTGCCTAACGGCGCGATCAGGTCGATCGCGCGCACGCCGAGGAAATCCACGCCCTCCCCTTCCAAATGGATCCGCTGGTCTGGGAACAGCGGGGTGAGTCGGTCGAACTCAGTCGGCGGCTGATAGTCCACAGCGGGCTGACCTTCCACGTCGATCAGTTCGTAGCCTGATAGATATTTATCCCGCTCGCGCGGCGCCCGGACGCGGACTTTGAGCGATTGGCCGACGCGCAGGCCGAGGTCGCGGACGAGGTTCGAGCTGAGGTGAATGTCATCCGGCCCCGGGCGGAAACTGCGCTGCGGATCGCGCAACATCGCGAAGTTATCCTTCGCCTGCTCGAGGATGCCTTCACACACCAGCCCGACTCCTTGGTGGCCATAATAACAGAGCAGTTCATAAACCAATTGGCTTTTGGGGATGCCGCCCTGGATTCTAGCAGGAACAGCCTCGGCCATCGCTTGCAGTTCCGCGAGGGTCTTGAGCCGGAATTGATTGATGTCGATGGAGGCTGGCACGGGCGGCAGCGGGGCGGCAGCGGGGGTGGCCAAGGATTCTTGGCCTTCGGATTCGGTAGGATGAGTCATGAGAAATGCTTGGGCGAAACGACGGATTTGGGAGCGGAGCACGGCGGGCGGACCTTCGTTCCAAAAAACCACATCCGCGCGGGACATTTTTTCCTGGATCGGAAGTTGGGCAGCTAGAATGGACTCGATCAATGGATCATCGAATCCGCTGCGTGCCTTGAGCCGCTGGATCTGAGTGGAACGGGATGAAGCGACGACGAGCACTTGGGTTTGGCCGAAGTCGAATCCCTTCTCAAAGAACAGCGGAACGTCTGCTACGAACAATTCCGCCCCTCGTGTAGCAGCCCGCTCTAAGGAATCAAGACATTCCTGACGGACTCGCGGATGGAGAATGGACTCCAGCTTGAGCCGGGCCTCATCGTCCGCAAACACCCGCCCACGCAGGAAATGGCGGTCGATCCGGCCCGCACTGTCGAGCGCCTGATCGCCGAAGGTGGTGGCAATGATTTCCGCCACCGCCGGGTCCGCCTCTAACATGCGATGGACCGCTTCATCGCAATCGAAAATCGCGATCGCTGGTAGCCACTCGCGGAGCAAGCGACACACCGTGGATTTTCCCGAAGCGATTCCGCCTGTCAGTGCCATCACTCGCATGGGCCGGAGAATCGGGAGAACGCGCCGCTAGATCAAGAACAGAACGGACCACGCAAAACGGGGAGAAGGATCGCGCCTTCGCCCCGTTAAGGAATTGTTTTCGTCAGGAGCCGATTATTGCGACGGCATATCTAGCGGCGGAAGCACCGAAGGACCGAGATCACCACCACTGACGCCCGTTGAAACGGGGATCGAAGTTCCGGCCTCAGCACCGCGGAGCGGACGGCCGGTCGCGTCGATGATCTGCGCCGTGACGAAGATGATCAAGTTGCTCTTGATGCGGTTCTCCGCCTTGGTTTGGAACAATCGACCGATGATCGGGATATCTCCCAGAATCGGCACCTTGTCTTCGACGTTCTGGACGTTCTCGGAAATCAAGCCACCGACCGCGACGGTGTAACCATCATAAATGGTTAGTGCGGTATTGACCCGGCGGGCGGAGAACACCGGCATTTCAATCCGGTTCTCGGTGATCACGTTGGTCACCGGATTGCCCAAGGCATCAGTCGATGACGATTGGATCGGGCTGCCGTAGTTGATGAAGCCTTCGAACTCGACGATTTCCGGCACGAAGCGGAGGTCGATCACGAAATCGTTTTCACCGATGGTCGGTTCGATTTCGAGGGTCACTCCGGTGTTGCGAGTGTCGAACGCAGTGGGAGTCGCAGGGGTCACGGGGAAGCTTCCGCCGCCGCCGCCGCCGCCGCCACCGAGGCCACCGAAGATGCCGCCGCCGAAGCTGCTGCCGGTGCTTTGGGGAAGTTCCGGGGGTTCGTATTCGGTCGGGTAGATAAACTCACGGACGATTTCGATCGTGGCTTTTTGACCGGACTTGGCCGTCACCGAGGGTGCAGTCATTAAATCGGCACCCTTTTTCTGGGCGAGTCCGCGCATGATCAACTGGACCTGACCGTCCGAGAACAGTCCGGTTAGAGAGGCGATGCCGGGAGCGACATTGGCCCGCTGGGCGGTGCGGCCGGGGTTGTTGAGGATCGCGTCGATGCTGTTGCGGTTGATCGCCTGGTCACCACTGCGCAGGCCGTTAGTCGTGCCAAACTGGGTGAACTGGTTATTCCCCGCAGGGATGCCTTCCACGGAAGTGCCAGCGACTGGGCTGATGAAGTCGCCACCCGTGCGGCCACCTTGGTTACCAATGGTGCCACCGCTGCCGAAGACTGTGTTAGAAAGACCGAATGGGCTGATGATCCAGTCGAACCCAAGCTCATCGTTGTTTTCCTGAGAAATTTCAACGAACTTGGTGGTGATCTTCACCTGCTTCGGAGCCTTGTTATAAAGCTGCACAAGTTGCTCAACTTTGTCGAGTTCACCCGGAGTGTTAGTAACTAGCAGCGTGCCGCCGGTAAGTGTGGCCGAGGCTCCTTCGGCAAAGACGATGCCTCGGGCTTTGAGAAGTTCAGTGATGGGTCGGCGCGGTGCTAACGCGGTCGCTCCGCCTGCCTTCGGCTCGGCGAATGGATCCGCAGCAGCACCGCCGCCTGCTTCTCCTCCACCACTATCGAGGGCGGATTGGAAATCAGGAGGAACGCGGAATGGACGCGTGAAACTTTCCTCACCACTTTCGGTGGCGGGCACCAAGGTCACCGCGAAGTCATCCACCTTGTAGCGGAGTTTGGTTTGGTCGCAGATATACTTGAGGGCAACGGCCAACGGCACATTGCGAATCCGCAGTTCTTTCACTCGGAGGGTTCCCGGATCACTGCTAACCATTGGCAAGGTCTCGGCACCGGCGGCAGCGGGGATTCCGGCATCGGCAGTTCCGCCCGCAGCAGCGGCGCGCGGACGACGAACCACGAAGTTGACGCCTTTCTTAGCGGGATCGAGTTCGGTGACATCAAGCTCAGCCGCACGCAAGCGGAGGAACTCAATCGCCTCCTCCACGGTGGTGTCTTCGAAATCAATCTTCGGAATGATAATCGTCTGAAGTTTGCGGTTGATGTATTGCACACCCACACTTTTGTCGTCACCACCGATACGGTTATCAACCCCGACCGGGCTATCCGCAGGAACTGATAGTTCCCAAGCGGCATCCACCTGACCTAACAATTCGGCGCGGGTATGGTCGTAGGCGGCGCGGTAGTAATCCGACTTTGCGACCGCCACATGTTCAAGTCCGCGGCGGGCGGCGGAGTTGTATTGGTCGATCCGAAGGACATTGCTATATTCGCGCTTCGCATCATCATATTTGCCGAGATTGAAATTCCCTTCGGCGGTGTAAAGTCCGCGGCGGACTTTATCCACGTTTTGGGTGTGTTCGAAGGTCAGCGCTGGGTTGGTGCGGATCGGATCATCAAGGTAACCGAGTTCACGTTTGGCATCGCCATTGTTAGGATCCACGGCGATCACGCCTTCTAGTAAGGTGCGAGCTTCGGCATACTTGCCAATCTTGCGATCCTGCATGGCGAGAGCCACGGACGCATCACCATAGTGGGCGGTGTAGCTGGTGCGGCGGTCGGAGACCATGGGAGCACTTGGCAGACGGTCCAAAGCTTGCTTGTACTTATCAACGGCTTGCTGATAGTCGCCTTTGGCATACGCCGCGCGGCCTTCATTGAGCAGAGTGTCGCCTTCTGCGACGGCATCCTGACGGCGGATCATTTCACGTTGGGCGAGACCGCTGAGGCCGGAACCGCCTTCGCCGGCAGTCGCAACCGTTACGGTGACAGGCATGGTAGATGCCACGGCCATCAACGCGAGGGCAGTGCGACTGGAACGATAGATTGGCGTTTTTTGCATAGTAAGCTGAGGTTTTCTGGCGATGTTTTCGAGGTTTGGAAAGCGATTTTTTTCGAAGAACTTAATCCTCCATTTTGGGCATGCTGCCCTTGTTGATCACGACGGATTTCTTTTCTCCAGCGGCATTGGTGTATTCAACCGTGATCGAATCGGGAGTGACTATTTTGAGGAGATAGTCTTTTTTCGCACCATCGGAAGGAAGGGCGAATGTCATGTTTTCCTCAACCTTAAATTCCTTGCCTTGCTGGCCAAGCGCTTCTAACGAGAGGATTGCGGTCCTATCGTATTTCAAATGCTCGTTCATGCGTTCTTCCGAGAGCGGGGAAGGAAACTCGTAGATCAGCCCCTTCTTGTTAGGGCGTTGATCTTCGATCCGCACCATAGTTACGTCTTTCTCAGTCTTGGTCGCTTTGTTGAGTTCCTTCCGAATCTCTGAGCCGAGAAGTTTGAAACGGTTTGCCATGGTACCCTTCGCAAAGAACAGCCCGTCAGGCGCGATCATATCGGCGGCCCCAGTCTTGTTTTCGCCGCCTTTGAGATCCCTGTAGGTAAAAGGAAACTTGCCGTTATCTCCAAAGCCGGGCCGGATCACCCACCCGAGACTTTCGTCTTTCACATACATCAACTTCGCGATGAGCGGAGGAAATGATTTTGAGTTGTTAGGATCGGTCTTGCCATTGAATTCCTCGAGGTTAGAGAATCCATCTTGGTCGGGATCGCGCGCTGGCGAATCGCCAAATCCCGGGTCGAGGCGATTTTCGAGCCACCACCGATTGGTGATCGGCGGATGCACGACTACCGCGTCCTTGCCTTCCAAGTCGATGGTGGTTTCAGGCGCGGCACTGGGCACAAACAATGGAATCCCGACGAACAGATCCACCGGTCGGTCACCGGCGAGCGCTTGCACCCAGGTGCGGTCGAGTTTGAGCGAAGCCAAGGACTTGGGGATCAAATCCGCGTCACGGACGGCGGCGTTGTTGGTTCCGCCTCCCTTGAGGCCAGCGCCGAAGTCAGTCTCGACACTGCCCATCTTGGACCACCCCATGGAGGCAAGGCCTAGGGCAATGGCGACGGCTCCCCCGAGGGCGGCTTTTTCGTAATTCTTAGAAAACCAGGACATGATTAAAAAATGGGCGGTTGTCAGGGTTAAGGAAGTTTCTTGGCAGGAAGAAATTGGAGAAGGTCGAGCCTGAGGAAGACTTGGATCTGCTCGTTGCCTAACACTTGTGAGAGGATGCGGCTGGAGTCGGCAGCCTTTGGCGCGGCAGCCGGAGTCGCCGATTTCTCGGCAGTCGCGGCGGCAGGTTTTTCATCACCGGGTAAGACGAAGCCACCGCCGAAGGGATCGGCTGCGGCGGCCGCAGGCTTGGCAGCGGCTTTGTCGAACTGGGCATCCGCCGCACGCGGTGGCTCTTTCTTCATGTTCGTAATCCGCAGCGAGCGCACCACGATGTATTGATTGTCCAACTTGACGATCGAGGAAATGAATTCCCGAGCCGCTTTCTCAGGGCCGGTGAAGGTGACTTCTAGCGGAAACGGACGCGCCGTCATCGTCGGCGGCGGGGTAAACGCTTGGCCGTCATCCTCCGGTTGCAGCGGGCGATAGAGATTCTTCAGTTCGGTGGGCTTTGCCTTGGCCAAGGCAAGCATCAGGCTTTTGATCGAGCCGAGCTGATAGTCGAGAATGCCGGTGGTGCTGCCAGTCGCGAGGGT
Source organism: Luteolibacter sp. (assembly GCA_043748885.1). Lineage (GTDB taxonomy): Bacteria > Verrucomicrobiota > Verrucomicrobiia > Verrucomicrobiales > Akkermansiaceae > Luteolibacter. The sequence goes on from JAYVEJ010000651.1 coordinate 12,774, forward strand.
GGTTTTGTACTTTTCAAAGCCCACGAAAAAAGCTTCAGGAACGGTGGTGCCGGACTCCTCGAATGCCTTGCGGACTTCCGTGTTAGCGGCCAGCAAGCGGTCGGTGAACTCCTGCGGCGTGACGTTCTTGATTTCCTTAGGACGGAACGGGGTGAACGCCGTTTGGATCGATTCCACCGCTTTGACGTATTCACCGAGAGCCTTGCTCTTTTCGTTCTTGTTCTCGACGGTCGGATAGAGTGCCGATTTCTCAAAAGCGGCAGCTTCGGCCGCGGCGGCGTCGAATTGCTCCTTGGCTTCGTCGTAATGCTTCGAGCCTTGCGAACCCACCCCAAATAACAGGATGGCACCCGCGAGAGTTCCACCGCCGAGGGCGACCATAAACTTGTTATCCTTAATCCAACTCATAATTCAGTAGGCAAATGGTTGATGCACGTCACTTGATTGCGACTTCGCGATCCAATGGCAGGGTGATTTCAAAGGGAAGCCCGAGCTCACCCGCTTTGCCGGTCACCGTGATGTCCAAAATCTGGGGATCGCTAAGCACCACGTCAGCGTTTTTGTCGTTCTTCACCATGAAACGGAACGTGGTGGATTTCTCGCGGAGGTTCTTGAGCAACTCGGAGACCACGTTCTGGCTGGTCGAAGTGCGCCAGAATCCTTTGATTCGTAAGGCGTTAGCGGTCACTCCGGCGGGGGCGGCGGGCGCTCCTCGCTTGCCTTGGACCGGTGGCTCTTCCACCTTGATGTCGATCAGCGATGAGGTGCCGTAAGTGGCCGTGGCGAATTCGTTCTTGATCACGGATTTGCCGCTTTGGAGCTTACCATCCGGTTTTCCGCCTGCGGATTTCGCGCTGCCGGTCTGTGGATTGTAGTTATAGAGTGGCTCAAAGTCTGTCAGCCAAACGGCGTCGCTGGCAAAGGCTCCACGCAGCTCAGCAATCACATCCAGCCAGTAAACGTGGGCCGATTCCGAATCGGTGTAGCCGCTGGCGATCTGATGAAGGTTGTCCTCTTTTTTCAATAGTTGATCGATGTCCGCCTTGAGGGGTGCCAAGGTCTTCCGCCGGTCTTCCATCCGGGTCATCTCTTCCTTGGCCTTGGCTGCCGCGACATTCTGGAACACCGCCCAAATCGCCATTCCTCCTAGCAAGATCGCCGCCGCCGCGATGAGGAACGGCTTCCGCCGGTCCGCCGCCCGTGATTGCTCGACGACCATCGGCACCAGATCGATGTTGATTGCAGACTTGCCGATGCCGCGCAGACCGAGGCCGACGAGTTCGCCCATCAGGTGGCCTTCGCGCTGGACCACTGCGGCATCGACACCTTTGCCGATGGTGACGTTTCTAACCGGGTTAAAATACTCGACCGGCAGATTCAGCTTTTCTTGGAAAAATTCGAGAGTGTAAGGGAGATTGGCCCCGCCGCCTGCTAGCAGCACCCGCCGTGGCGCACTGCCACCGTGCTGGCTGCGGTAATAGTTGGTGGTGCGGGCAATTTCCGCCGGCAAGCGAGTCAGCGCATTGCGGATCACCATCGCCAGCGCCGCCACCGCTTCATCCATCTGCTCGGTGTGGCCGCCGCCTAGCGCCACAAGGCCGTTAGAAATTTTCTGATGCTCGGCATCCATGAAGGAAATGCCGTATTCCTTGGCGATGGCCGCAGTGATCGCACTGCCGCCGATGGCGATGCTGCGGGTGAAAAAGCGGCGACCTTCGATGTATAACAGGTTGCTGGTCTTGGCGCCGATGTCGATCAACAGAATCGGTTCTTCAGGATTGCCATAAGTGGCGCGAAAGGCGTTGTAGATGGCCATCGGCGCGACATCGACTTCCGCAGTGCCGAGACCGCTGTCGTTGACCGCAGAATTCAGTTCATCAAGTGCTTCCGCCTTGATCGCGACAATCACCACTTCCTTGTCGTCAGCTCCTTCGATGAGTTCGTAATCCCAAACGACTTCTGCGAGTGGGAATGGGACATGTTGCTGCGCCTCGAAGGTCACTAACTGCTCGATGTTGTCGTCCTGCAACGGCGGCAGTTTCACGAAACGAGTGAAAACTGACTGCCCGGAAATCGCATAGCGCGCCTTGGTCTTGCCAACTTTAAGCCTGTTAGTCAGGTCGCCGATTGCCACTCGCGTTTGGGAAACTTTGGACGATTCCATCGCGGGATCCGCGACGATCGTTTCCGAGTCATATGCCTTGAGGATCAAGCTGCCATTTTTCGAGACTTCGAAAACGGCCATGCTGATGCGCTGAGATCCGATGTTGAGTGCGACGGTGGTCTGATTGTCAGCCATGATGCGATATTGCTAGATAGAAAGACGGGGAGGCGGAGACAGGGAAAATGCCGGATTCAGCGTTTCTCCACGCCGATTTCCGCATAGCGATCCCACCACATGTTGCTGAATGGCGTCTCACTCTTGTTGAGAAGCGGCACCGATTCACTGCGGGAAATTTTGTCTGACGCTGCGTTCCACCAACCGACCTTGAGCTTGTTGGTTTCCTCCAGCTTCTTCTCACCGTTCACGAGCACCTCGTAGCCGACATACTCGACGGCATTCTTGCCGCCTCTGTCGGAACCGGTGAGGCGCTTGATCGAACCCGGTGACAGATAGACGGAGCAGTAGATATCCTCATCCAGGGGCACATTCACATGCTCAATTGTTTTGGTGAGCAACAGCATCGTGCCAGACTTCTCCGGATTCTTCACCGCGATGTACCACTTCACGGTGATTTTCTCACAGGTCTTGGAGGCAGGTTCCGGAGCGAGAGAGATTTTCAGCTTGGCTTCGATTTCAAGCCAATCCTTCGGCTTAAAACTTTTTTCCTTACCGCCCGAAAACTGCGGGGAGAGAAGATCTTCGAACATCGGCTTATCGCCGACGACCTTGGCCGCTTGGCCGAATGCGCTGTCCATGGAAATAACAGCAAGAGCCGCGGAGACGGCGACGGAAGGAAAAATGCGGGTCAGAAAGTTCATACGGTGTGGGTTTTGAAGGAACCTAGGGAATAGAGTTTCGGGTTGACCAGAGAAAATCACGTTTTCGGTTAAAATTTCGCCTGAAGTAAATACAGCGGCGGTGGGTCGTCGCCACAAGCGATTGACGGGCCGCGGTTTGCCACCCATTACTAAGCCATGGCGAGTGCGCAATTTCTGCTGGAAGTGGGTCATCCGCGGGTCGTTGGGAGCTTTGGCAGCTTGCTGGACTTGCGCGAGGCCACGGCTGCGGCGGTTAGAAAATCCTGCGCGATCGCCGAAGTCCGTCTCGATCTGTTATTCGCCGGGACCGAGGCAAGCGAATCCCCGCCGTGGAGCCATCTGGCGGAAATCCCCTTGTTATTCACCGCCCGCCGGATCGAAGAAGGTGGAGCGCAAGCGTTAGACGCTGTCGCGCGGGTGGCACTGTTACGCGGTGCACTGGATCACGCTGCTTGGCTCGACATCGAGGTCGCAAGCATCCCCGAAATGGCCGGTTTATTGGAGGAGTTGGCGGCACGAAAAATCCCGTGGCTTGCCTCGTATCACAATTTCGAAAACCTCCCTAACACTGCCATCCTCGAACAAGCAGCTCAACAAGCGAAAGCCGCCGGTGCGGCGGTTTTCAAAGCCGCCGCCAAGCTTGCCTCACCGGCGGATGTCGCGCGGCTAGCAGAGTTCCAGTTAGCCAATCACGGGCTGCCGGTTGCGACCATGGGCATGGGGCCGCTGGCTCCCGCTTCCCGGCTACTTTGCGCCCAATGCGGCAGCGTGCTCAACTACGGCTACCTCGGAAAAACCGCCACCGCCCCCGGCCAATGGGACAGCTCCCTGCTGCAAACCGCGATCTCCCGGCTGGTGCCGTTCCGCCTCTAACGAAAGCTAACCGATCACTTCCACTGGTGCGTCCGGCAGCGCTTTCAGGAACGCTTGGCCGTAGCGTTTGGTTAAAATGCGGTTATCGAGGATGCACACCAGCCCCTTATCGCGCTCGGTCCGGATCAAGCGCCCGACGCCTTGCCGCATCTTGAGAATCGCCTCCGGCACCGAGTAATCCATGAACGGATTCCCCCCCGCCGCCTCGATCGCTTCCAGCCGCGATGCCGTCAGCGGATGATCCGGCACCGCGAACGGCAAACGGGTGACGATCACGTTAGAAAGCGCCTCGCCCGGGACATCCACGCCGGTCCAAAAACTATCGGTTCCGAACAACACGCTGTGAACGTCGTTGCGGAACTCCTCGATCATCTTATGCCGCGGCATCCCATCGCCCTGCAGGAAAACCCGCCAGCCTTGGGTCCGGAAAAAGTGCTCCAGCCGCTGCGCCGCGTCGCGCATCGTGCGGTAGCTGGTGAAGAGCACGAAGGCCCGCCCATCGCTTTCTAACACCGACTGGCGGATTCCCTCGGCCAGCAGCTCGTCGTAGCGCGGCGTGCCCGGGTCCGGCACGCTTTTGTAGATGCGAATCTTCATCTGCCGCTGGTAGTCGAACGGGCTGCCGATGCACAACGCCCGTGCTTTTTCCGCGCCCACGCGGCCGCGGAAATAGCCGAGCTTGGGATCGCCCACGCCCAGCGTCGCGCTGGTTAGTACTAGGCTTTTCTTGCCGTTGAAAAGCAGTGGCCGCAGCTTGTTAGCCACATTGACCGGCGCGGCGTGGAGGCTGAATTGGTGCTCGTCCCGACCGCTTTTCTCCACCCAATAGACGCTGTCGCCCTGCGCCTGATCGAGGAAAACACCGATCGAGCCGTGCGCCTCGCGCAAGCGCCGGGACGCATCCTGCAACTCCGCGCGGGTCGTCTCCGACTCCACGTCCGCCGCTAGATTGTCGATCTCTAACCACAAGTTCCGCAGCGGCGCAGCCATCGTGTTAGGCACCACCTCCGCCTGCCGGATGCGGCATTCCTTCGAGTAGTTTCCAAACTTTGCCACGTCCCCCACCCCATGAAAAAACCGCTCCGCCGCGATCAATGCCGCCTCCACCGCCGTCAGCGCCGACGCTCTGCGAAATGATTTTAACAAACCCTTGCGGGTCTTCGGATGATAGAGCCGTTGCAGATCGAAACGCAGTCCCGCTTGCGAAACCCGCAGCCCTAACTGGATCGCCGCGACCTGCTCGATGGTGTGCGCCTCGTCGAGAATCGCGAAGTCGTTAGGGAATAGAAACCCTCCGACTTTTTTGCCATCCTCGTCGCCGTCGTCCGCTTCGTCATCGGTGTTGAGCAGTGCGAAAAACAGCGTGTGATTCACCACGATCAAGCGCGCGTCCGCCGCTGCCTTGCGGGCTTCTTGAAAAAAACAATTGCCCCGCGGCCCGCAGTGGCGCGCGGTGCAGAGATGCGCCTCGCTGCACACTTGCAGCCAAACCTTCATCTGCGGTTGGAAATCCAAGTCGCTCAGCGTCCCGTCGCGGGTGCCCTCCGCCCAGCGGGCGATTGCTTCTAACTCATCATTCTCAGTGCCGGTGAATAGATCGCCCGCTTGCTCGAACGCCCGCCGCAGCCGCAGCGGGCACAGGTAATTTTGTCGCCCCTTCAATAGCACCGCCGGCAGTTCGTCGTCTAGCACCTTCCTAACTATCGGAATGTCCTTCCGCACCAGTTGCTCCTGCAAGTGGATCGTGTGCGTGGAAATAATCCCTTTCCGCCCCGTCTCGATGGCAAACCGCGCCGCCGGTAACAGATAAGCCAGCGACTTCCCCACCCCGGTCCCCGCTTCCGCCACCAGCGGCGTGGCCCCGATCAGCGCCTCCGCCACCGCCACCGCGAGTTCCTGCTGCTGCGGCCGGTATTCGAAATCCCGCGATTTCGCCAGCACGCCCTTCCGCGAGAAAGCCTCCCGCACCGCGTCACTGAATCCCGGAATCGGTTGGCCTTCTGTCATCGAAATCATCTCCCGGCCATCGCATCCGGCATTGGCCGTCCTGCCAAGCCGCAACTTTCCTCACGAGCAATCCCACCCAAAGTCCGCACCCCTCCACCCAAGGTCGATGCAAACAGCTCCCTAGGTCCGCGCATCCGCCGCCGAGGTCTGTCCAAATCCCCACCACCTCCATGCGCACTCCGCGCCACCTTTGGGCGAACCCGCGCCAAGCTCTGCACGGATTCACCCGAGGTTTGCCCAGCACGCGGGGAGGTCTGCACAAACCGCCCCAAGGTCCGTGCGAACTGCTGCCAAGGTTCGCGCAAATCGCGCCAAGGTCCGAGCGAGTCGCTGCAGAGGTCTGTGCAGAATCCCCCGAGGTCCGCGCCATTTCCTACCACCTTCGTTCACGGCCATTTAATTATTAGACACTTGCAGAAGAATCAGGCAGAAATCATTTCCTCCTTCCAACAGAATCAGTTTCTGGCAGCTTCTAGCAATGATCGGAGAAAATCCGTTTCATGAACCTAACCACAACCTACCAGCTACCCCATGAACGACCGCGACCTCCGCCGCTCAGACCGTGCCACCCGTGTCCAAACCTTCGGCCTCGACAACGCCGCCGACCTCCCCTCCGGCAGCAAAGCAGACGGCCTTTTCACCGATCTCGGCGGCATCCTCACCGCCCTCATCCAGGCCCGCGTCGGCCAGCTCCGCACTCCCGTCACCAAGCATACCCTGCTAGATGCGCTTTTCACCGATTTCAAAGACATCGCCCGCACCTCTCGCGCCATCGCCCTCGAAGAACCCGAATTCCCCGCCGCCGCCTACCGCTTCCCCGCCGACTACACCGAGGCCACCGCCACCACCCATGCCGAGTCTCTGTTAAAACTTCTCGAAGTCGCGGAAAACGCCCACCTCCAAGCCAAGTTCATCGCCTTCGAGATTTCCCCCGACTTCGTCCAAGACCTCCGCGCCGACCTCCAATCCCTCCGCGACATCAACAGCGGAAAAATCAGCGACAACCTCGAAGGCGTCGAAAACACCGCCGCTATCGACACCCTCCTCAGCCACGCCCAAGACATCATCACCCGCCTCGACGCCATCATGCAGAACAAATACCGCAGCAACCCCCACAAACTCGCCGCTTGGAAAAGCGCCACCCACGTCGAGCGTGCCGCGAAAAAAGCCGAACCCGCCGCGCCAGTGCCGCCCGCAGTTTGAGTTTTCCCATCCCGAGTGGGGCAGCCGCTGTCCCCTCTCGGTCATTCACGCTGGGAGCGTTTTGGAGATCGAAGAAGCGAGGCAAAAGGCCGTCCCGTGGTCGTCCCGTGGTCGTAAAAAATTGCCACTGGCCTCGCTGGTCCAGCTCTAGCAGCCTCCAAGACCTCCCTCCTCAACGCTCGCATCGACATCGTCATCACCGCCACCTTACTCACCTTCGTCGCCATCATCGTGCTAGGCACCGCCCACGAATGCTGGCGACTTCTCTCAAAACGCAAACCAATCATCCTCCGCGAAAGCCCCTACATCCCCCACCCCGGCGCCCGCGAAGTTCTCCCCACGAGTCTTCTCTAACCGGACTGCGCGAAGCTTTGCTCGCGCCCATGGCAGCTTCGGCTCTGCCGGATGCGGTGCGGAGCTCTTCACGTCAGCGAGAAGCTGAAGAGCTCCGCCCCATGGAGCAGAGCTTCCATCCCCCGCAGGCGGCAGCAGAGCGTGCCGCACTCCTCAGAAAACTCGCCCCCCTATCTCTTCCCCAAAACCTCTCCCCTCCCATTCGCCGGATTCCCAAGATTCGCGGTGCCTCAACCTCTTCAATCATCACCTCAAGCTCCCACTCTCCGTCTGCAACAACCTCTAGTAGTGACACATCCTACTCCCGGCACGCCTGTTCTTGAGGTGGAAACTGACGTATCAATTCACTATCAGGAAGTCACGGACCAGCGATACACCGACATGACTCTTATTCCAGAAAGCACCACCATCACAGTCCAAGTCATCTTTTAATCGATAATGACTCTCCACATCCACATCCCATGAGCAAGAGCAAAGTCAGAACCGTGGATTCCTTCAGTCTATCATTAGCCTCGGTTACTGGGCGAGTGCCCGTGGAGGCAACCGGCACGGTCACCTCTGGTGGCTGGACCGACGCCGAGCTTATTGACACACGTCATCCGCCAAACGATGGAAACCATCACTTGGATTTCGTAGCCGAGTCACCTGACGGAATTGCCACCCAAGTGATTCTACCAATAAGCGCGTCACGCAGGACGACTCAAGCGGTATCAGGAAACTTCTGCGTGATCATCCACGCTGCTACCAATTTTGAGGGGCCAAAATGCATTGATGTTGAGATTGGTGGGCCTCCGTAAGGCTGTCAATAACCCCGAAGCCACTTAACTAGGCGGCATTCACTATGATATTTTTTCGTTAGTTTAATCACGACTTGAAACACTCGATCCGATTTCCAATTCTCCCCCACCTAGCTCTCCTCCGCAGTTCAAATCATCATCTAACTCACATTGTAATGCAAAATTTTTCACGCCACCTGCACTTGCTTGTCCACATCGTCGCGGAGGTTAGCGATGATGAAGTCTTGGCGGTCCGGGGTGTTCTTGCCCATGTAAAACGCTAACAATTCTTTAACGCCTTTGCCTTCTTCATACTCGACGTGATCGAGGCGCATGTCGGGACCGATCATGAAGCTGAACTCGTCGGGCGAAATTTCTCCGAGGCCCTTGAAGCGGGTGATCTCAGCGGCTTTGCCTAGTTTGGCCATGGCTTTCTTGCGCTCAACATCATCATAACAATAGATCGTTTCCTTTTTGTTGCGAACGCGGAAAAGCGGAGTTTGTAGGATCCATAGATGACCATCGCGGATCATCTCGGGGAAGAACTGGAGGAAGAATGTTAGTAAGAGTAAACGGATGTGCATACCATCGACGTCGGCATCGGTGGCGATGACGACTTTGTTATACCTTAAATATTCAATCCCGTCTTCGATGTTGAGCGCGGCTTGGAGCAAAGCGAACTCCTCGTTTTCATACACAATTTTGCGGGGCAGGCTATAGGTATTGAGCGGCTTGCCACGGAGCGAGAAGACGGCTTGCGTTTCCACGTCGCGGCTCTTGGTGATGGAGCCGGAGGCGGAGTCGCCCTCGGTAATGAACAGCGTGGATTCCTCGCGGCGTTTGTGTTTGCTGTCGTAACGGACGCGGCAGTCGCGGAGTTTTTTATTATGAACCTTCGCTTGTTTGGAACGCTCGCGAGCGAGTTTCTGGATGCCTTTGAGGTCTTTGCGCTCACGCTCGGCTGCCATGATGCGCTTCTGGATTGCTTCGGCGGTTTGTGGGTGTTTGTGAAGATAGTTATCGAGATTGGTCTTGAGGAAATTCCCAATAAAGGTGCGCAGCGACTCGCCATCTGGTGCGATGCCGGCGGAACCAAGTTTAGTTTTAGTTTGCGATTCGAACACCGGCTCCATGATCCGCACGCAGACGGCAGCTTCGATGCCGGCGCGGATGTCCGACGGCTCGTATTGTTTCTTATAGAATCCACGGATGACTTGCACCAATGCCTCGCGGAATGCGGCGAGGTGAGTGCCGCCTTGTGAGGTGTTCTGGCCATTGACGAATGTATAGTATTCCTCGCCGCTCTCGGGAGTGTGGGTGAAGGCTATTTCGATATCTTTACCGATGAGATGGATCGGCGGATAGAGTGCTTCATTTTCCATTTCCTCGCGCAGCAGGTCTAGCAAGCCGTCCTTCGAGCGGAACTTTTTGCCGTTGAAGTTAATGGTGAGCGCCGGATTTAAATATGAATAGTAGCGGCACATCTTCTCGACGAACTGCTCTTTGTATTTCGCCTTGGCGGGGAAAATCGTGCGGTCGAGTTCGAAGGCGAGGCGGGTGCCGTTCACGCCAGCGTCGCGGCGCGGATTTTTCATATCCAGGGTGAGCA
>JAYVEJ010000652.1:0-3285 GCA_043748885.1 Luteolibacter sp.
GGATTTTCGCTGGAGGACAAGTATGTCCGCCGCACCGGCCTCGACTACTGGCAGGATGTGAAATTGCAGGTCTGGAAGTCCTTCGACGAACTCCGTGAAACGGCGGCCAGCGACGCGCGATTTTGGTATCTCAGCACCAAGGCCACCTCGTCGCCGTGGCAGGCGAATTTCCAACCCGGCGACTATCTCGTCTTCGGTCGCGAGACCAAGGGGCTGCCAGAAAATCTAATCGCTGAGGCCGGCGATCACGCGCTGCGGATTCCCATGGTCCCCGGCAGCACCCGCAGTCTGAATCTAGCAACCGCGATCGCCATCGTCCTCTACGAAGCCGCACGCCAGCAGGAGCCGGCGTGGTGATTTCTAACAATCTCGCTCGTGCCGGCAGTAAAGCGTGACGCAGGTCATGCCTTGGCTTTGACGTCGCGGAGTGCCTTTTTCACCGCGCGTTCGAACTCCTCGTCGTGCGGGTTGCCGTTGAAAACAAGCTTCCCGGTCACATCGAACACACAGACATGCGGAATGCCGCCAGTGCTTCCCGGGGCCGAGCCGCCCGCCATCACCGGATATTCCACGCGCGCGGTTTTTAAAATCTTGAGAATGTCTTCCTTCGCACTCTGTTGGCGTTCTAACCCGACGACGAAGAGACCTCGCTTCTCACCGGACTTCGCCATCTTTGCCATGTTAGGCAAGCTGGCGATGCAGGGTCCGCAGTTCACGCCCCACTCTTCCACCACCACCACCTTGCCGGCGAGATCTTCGTTTTTGAAGGCAGCACCGCTGACCAATTCGCCCCATCTCACATCTGAGAGTGAAGCCACCGGCAGTGCGGCCACCTCCTTCTTTTCCTTGGCGATGGCGATCACTGGCAAAATGGCAATTCCGAGCAGGCAGGCGATGGTTTTCATGATGGATTAAAGGAAGCGTGCCAATACTCGGGAGCCTTGACAAGACTTTCACGGCGCGTCGAAAACGATTCGGAACCCGAGATCCTGTCGGCGGAGGGCGCGGTCGGCGGTCCACTCGCGGGTGAGGGCGTTGCTGCTAGGTTTCAGATAGGAGCCGCCGATGATGACCCAGAGTTTCTCGCCGAGTGGGTTGGCGGGGTTCGGCGCGGGCTTGCGGGTCCACTCACAAACGGAGCCGGCCATGCCGATGAGGCCCGACGAGGTGCGATCCATGGTGGTGGCCGTGACCGGGGCAAACGGTCCGGGCTGGAGCGCGGCGAAATTTTTCACGTCCACGCTGAGCGCGGCTGACCATTCTTCTTGGGTCGGCAAGCGGGCTTTTTTCCTCTCGGCGTAGGCCGTGGCGTCCCACCAATCCACGCCGACGACGGGCGAGTCGAGGGTGACAGGTTGGTTCTGCCAGACGCCATTAGATTTCGCGGCGGCGTGCAGGGCAGGCCAATCGGAAGGTTCGTGGGAGAGCCTATCAGGCGGCTGGTCGGCGGAATCGTAGATGTGCTCGTTCTTGTCCTTGGCCAAGACGGCGAGGGCATCGAGGAAATCGGCGTATTCGCCGATGGTGATTTCGTGAGCGGAAATCTGAAAGGCGGGCAGCGTTTCATCGATCCCATCCGGCGTGGGATGCTTGCCGGCGGCGACGCTAACCGCCTCCGGCAAGGCGGCGCGGGGCGGGACCGACGGCACGGGAGGGCGCATTTTCACCGCAGCGATCACGATGCCTAACAAGACGATCCCGGTGCCCAGGGCGATGAATGCGACCGGTTGTTTTTTTCCCGCTCTGGCGGCGTGCTTGGTGGGAGTGAGGATGGACAGCGGATCGGCGAGCTGGTGCTCGATCTGCATGCAGAAATCGCGAGTTTGGCCCCAAGAAATCGGGGCGTCGATGCCCTCGCCGCGCATCCAGCCGAGCAGGGTCAAGACGCGGGTGGCTCCGGGTTGGCCATCGGCGACGAGTGGGACGAAGACGTTTCCGAGGTGGACGATGTCGCGCACGGATTGGTCGGCAGTGCGGGGGCCGGCGATGGCGAGATTTTTCAAACGGATGACGCCGTGTTCGTCCTGATAGACGGCGTCGAGGTCCATCGGCGAGGTGGACTGGGCGAGGACTTCGTGTTGGAGGTGGGCCTCTGCGACGCGCCGTAACAGATGGGCAAGGCGGGCGGGCGGGAAGGGTTCGCCCACCCGTTCGCGCTGGCCGAGGGTGACGCCGGGGAGCAGCTCGTGCGCGTAAAAACAGATCCCAGGCTCGTCCACGGCTTCATACACGGAGCCGATCAGCGGATGATCGACGGCGGCCTTGGCCCGGACATCGGCGAGGAAGGCAGCGCGATTTCCTAACTGATCCGCGCGCAGTTCATCCACAAGGACCAGCCGGGCGACGGAAACTTGTTCCGCGAGCCAAGTCCTAGAGAGGGAGTTTTCATCAAGCAGTTCCTTGAGGCGGTATTCGCCTAGCAGGCGTTCGTCAGAGGCGGAATTCATGGGCTGGGTGAAGTCACTTGATCGGCAAGGGCGGCGGCAGCAACTGGAGGCTCGGATCGGAGTCTTGGAATTCCGGGAGCAGCGTCTCGGCAGGCGTGGTGGCAGGCTGGCGCTGGATTTTCGCAGCGAGGTCGCGGGGCCAAGCTTGCACGTCTAACACCTCGCCTTTATACAACAGTGAAACGACTTGGCCGTAGTAGCTGCGCTCGCCGAACAAGTGCTCCGTCTGGGTGTCTTGCGGCGGAATGACGTAGGTCATCCGCAGGTTTTCCTCGCCGCCAGCCCAGTCGAAGGGCATCGATACCCACTTCTCGGTGACCTGAGTTTCATCGTCGCGTTTTACGATTTCACCTTTGGAAGTCCGGTTGAAAAAGAGCACCACGACGGAGAGTTCGCCGGTGTCGATGTCCTCGCCGGGAGCCTTCTGGACGGGGATGGTTAGAATGACTTGTTGGCCGGCGGCGTCATTGGGGTTTTTGAAAATGCGGACCCGCCCGAGTGCGAGTTTGCCGAGCATGGCATCGGGCTGTTCGAAGCCGTCGCGGAGTTTGCTGGCGGCGAGTTCGTAGAGCGCGCCGGCACCGGAGACGCCCATTTGGAAGACCTTCTCATAGTGGGCGGCGGCGGTGTCGAACACGCCCATTTGTTCGTGAACGAGGCCGAGTTCGTAATGCACACTCGGGTCATCCGGCGAGCGGGTAAGCGCATCTTCGAGTTTCACGATGGCCAGTCCCATGTCGCCTGAGACGCGGGCTTGGCGAGCTTCCTTGACCATCCGCTCCGACTGCGGATCGTCCACTTTCGGCACGGCGACGGGCGTGGGTGCGGGCAACGGCTG
>JAYVEJ010000653.1:0-8574 GCA_043748885.1 Luteolibacter sp.
AAGCCGGCGTTCGCCGAGGCTTCGCTCTATCTGAGCCACCACAACGCCAAGGCCGTCTATCAGGCATTTGCCAAAGGCGATTTTTCACCGAGTTGGACCACCAACAAAAAGGATGTTAAGACCGAGTTCGCCTACGATGCCGCCACCGCCAAGACTATCGTCTATGTCCCGGCCAGCTACGATGGCACCAAACCCTTCGGCGTCTATCTGCACGTCAGCCCCGGTGACAACGGCCAGAACCAGAATGGCTATGCGCCGGTGATGGATCGGCTTAACCTCATTTACATCAGTCCCAAGGGCACCTCCAATGACCAGCCGATGCTCCGGCGGGTCAAGCTCGCCGTGGACGCCCTCAGTTCGGTGCAAGCCCACTACCGGACCGACCCGAAGCGCATCGGCGTCGGCGGTTTTTCCGGTGGCGGCCACATGGGCATGCTCATTCATGCGATGTTTCCCGACACTTTCATGGGCTCGGTGAGCCACGCCGCGCAGAGCTATCTGGCCCTACCGGGAAGTAGCGGTCACTTCCCAGGCTTGGAAACCCGCGATTTAAAGTCCGGCGTCCTCAAGGATCACAAATGGTGTGTCATCTCCGGGGACAAAGACCAGAATTACGCCGAAATCCAGAAAACCTCGCAACTCTGGGAGGCTAACCGGATGAATTACAAGTTCTTCGATGTGCAAGGGATGTCCCATTCCGAGGCCGCCCCTGAACAGTTGGAAGCAGCCCTCAAATGGATCGGCCTGTGACTCATGCCGACCCTCCCTTCGTAGTGGTTGGCACTGCGCTTGGGTTATCCGCGGGTCGGGAAATTCTTCGGACCAACGGTCAGCGATCCCTCAGCCCAGCCCAGCGGGCTGGGTCACCGGTCATCACCTGCATCATGCGCCCCAACGGGGCGCGATACTGGCTCAAATCGCCGTTTCAGATTTTCAGCTTTTCAGATTTTCAGCATCTGCGCCATGATCGCGCCATGCTCCAGACCGCCTCCGCTTTGAAAAAACTCCTGCTTCAGAAATCCGTCCGCACCGGCAGCTTCACCCTCGCTTCCGGCAAGCAGAGCGATCTCTACATCGACTGCCGGGTGACCGCGCTCGATCCTTTCGGAGCCCTGCTCATCGGCGATCTCGGCTGGCATGCCGTGCGCTCGAAAATCCATTCTGAGCAACTCAAGATCGACGCCATCGGCGGCATGACCCTCGGGGCCGACCCCATTTCCCTCGCGGTCGGGATGGCCTCTGCGACGAAGAATCCCGCCGAAGCGCTGCAGGTTTTCACCGTCCGCAAGGAACCCAAAGGGCACGGCGCGGGCAAACAGATCGAAGGCAATTTCCAATCCGGTCACACCGTGATCGTTGTGGATGACGTCATCACCACCGGTGGCTCCACCCTCAAGGCCATCGACGCCATCGAGCGCGAGGGCGGAAAAGTCGCGTTCTGCTTGGTGCTCGTCGATCGGGAGGAAGGCGGTCGCCAAGCCATCGAAGCGCGGGGAGTGCATGTCGTCTCGCTGTTCACGCGCAGTTCGTTGCTGGATGAGTGAGCCGCTGAAAGTGGTGAGCAATTCCAAGAAGTGGCGATCTCCGAATCGCCCAGCCAATGAGGGGCCGCTGGCAAAGCGCTTTCGCGCACCTCATCGACTCGCCATTGGCCCGGCGGATCGAAGTCCGCCGCTCCTTGCTGGAGCGACGCTTGGACGACCAAATTCAATAAAATGAATTGCGCTCCCGCGGCGGCTGGTTTTGTCTCTCCGGGCTGTCAGGGGCCGCGGAGGTTCGGCAGGCGAACCCCGCCAGGCCTTGATCGGAGCAACGGTAGTTTGTCCGAACTTGCCGCGGATTCCCTGGCGGCACTTTTTTTGGATCTCGTGAAATGAGGGCTGCGTTAGAAAACTTTCGGTCGCAATGATCCAGACGGGAGTTAAACTCGCCCCTACGTGGAAAAACCAGACGCAAAGAGTCCCCCGGTGGAAGAACCTGTCGAGATGCGACAGACGTTGAAAACCACCCGCCGCCAGTTCTGGTTGATTTCGAAGGCGTTTTTCGCGTCGGAACGCAGGCGCAAGGCGAGGGGATTCTTGATCGCCTTGCTGGTGCTGGCGCTGGCGGTGGGGGCGGTGCAATTGCTGATGAGTTATGCCGGACGGGATTTCATGACGGCGATCACCCATAAGGATCCGGCTGCGTATTGGAAGGCGTTTGGGTGGTATTTGGGGACCTTTGCGTTGGCGATTCCCATCGGCGTTTACTACCGCTGGGTCGAGGAACGGCTGGCCTTGTTGTGGCGGGAATGGCTGGCCCAGCATTTGGTGAAACGCTATTTCAACAACCGCGCCTACTTCCGGCTGCGGGGTTCGGAAAGCGTGGACAACCCGGACCAACGGATCAGTGAGGATGTGCGAAACTTTACGGTGAGTTCGCTGTCTTTCCTACTGATCGCGCTGAACTCACTGATCACGTTGCTGACATTCATCGGCGTGCTGTGGTTGATTTCCGGCACCCTCGTCGCGTTGTTAGTAGTGTATGCCATCGTTGGCACGGGCATCAGTATTCTGATCGGCCGCAAGCTTGTTAGGCTGCACTATCATCAGTATGAAAAAGAAGCGAACTTCCGCTATGCGCTGGTGCGGGTGCGAGACAATGCGGAGTCGATCGCCTTCTATCGGGGAGAGAAACGCGAGCACTTAGACTTGTTTAACCGGCTGACCACGGCGGTGGCTAACATGCGGTTGATCATCATTTGCAACCGGAATCTCGGGTTTTTCACCAACAGTTATAACTACCTCGCGCTGGTGCTGCCGGTGGCCATCGTGGCCCCGATGTATATGCGCGGGCAGGTGGAATTCGGCGTCGTGACGCAGGCGGCGGGGGCGTTTGCCACGGTGCTCACGGCACTCTCGCTGATCATCACCCAGTTCGGTGGCTTGAGCGCGTATCTGGCAGGTGTCCAACGGTTAGGTAGCTTGTGGGACCAGCTCGATGAGCACGATGCGGAGGAAGAGCGGATCGCCTTCGAGGCGACGAACAAGCCCGAGGAGAATAGCCGGATTGTGAAGTTAGATGAACTCACCATTTGCACGCCGGTGGTCATGAAAACGCTGGTGGAGAAGCTTTCCTTCGAGCTGCGGGTGGATCAAAGCCTGATCATCATGGGCGCGAGCGGCACTGGCAAAAGCTCTGTCCTGCGCACCATCGCCGGGCTGTGGCCAGGGGCGAGTGGCCTGCTAGAACGTCCGGCGGCTAACCAATTGATGTTTCTCCCGCAACGGCCGTACATGGTGGAAGGCTGTTTGCGGGATCAATTGCTATATCCCTATCCAGACCGTGGAGCCAGCGATGAGGAAATCCTCGCGGTGGTGGAGGCGGTGCATCTATCGGATGTGCTGGAACGCGTGGAAGGCGAACTGGACCGGGTAGTGGACTGGAATAACATGCTCTCGCTCGGCGAGCAGCAGCGGATCGCCTTCGCTCGCTTGTTCCTGCGGCAGCCCAAGTTTGCATTCCTGGATGAGGCCACCAGCGCGCTCGACGAGGACAACCAAGACCATCTCTATCGACAGATCCGCGAGTCGAAAATCGGCTACATCAGCGTGGGACATCGCACGACTTTGATCCCCTACCACGACCGGCTGCTGACCTTGGATCGGTCCGGCTCGTGGAAGGTGGAAGCTGTCGCGCAGTCGTGAGCTGGGGCAGTCAGTTGGCCGGGATGCGGAATTTGGCGGTGGTGAAGCCGGGTGCTTCGGCGCTGAATTCCCACGCCCCGCCTGCACTGCTGGTGGCGGGTTTCGGCGCGAGTTGGATTTTTCCCGAGACGCTGCCTCTGGTTTCACTGATGCCTTCTGAGAGACTGAGGATGGAGTGGAGAATGGTGTCTGCATCGCCGTCCTTGAGGGCGATCTGAGGTGGCATCGGCACGTCACCCCAGGCACCGGCACCGCCGACTTTGAGCTTGGCTTTTAGGCTGTCGATGGCGTCCGGGCGGTCGCGGTATTTAAGCGACACATTGAGGTAGGCCGGGCCGACGGAAGCGCGGTCCACTTGGTGGCAGGCGAGACATTGATTGGCGGTGACGAGGGCGGTGATTTCCGGGCTAAACTGCGGCCCCCCGGCGTCGTGGCCGGTGGCCGGGATGTAGCGGGCGCGGACGACCACTTGGGCGACCTCTGGAGTGGGCGTGCCGCTGATTTCGAAACCGACGGTCGCAGCGAAATCGTAGGATTTCGCCTTATCGGCGAGCTTGAGCGTGAGCTCGGGCGCGGTGATTTCTTGCACCAAGGGAATCCGGGCGACGGCGTTCGGACTCTTACCGTCCGAGGCCACGGCGCGCACTTCGCTGCCTCCGCTGGCGGGCACGGTGATGCTCGAGCCGCTGCCAAGTTTGCGCTCGGTCGCGCCAGTGGTGAGCCACCAGGTGACGATGATCGGGTCGTTGTCGGGATCGCTGGCGGATTTGATGGCGAAGCTGCGGTCTGGTCCCGCGACCGGCTGGATGGAAATCACCGGCGAATGGTTGGTAGAAGTCGGCAGCAGGCGGGATAGAAAACCATTTTTGTTGAACCACCACTCGGAGCCGTAGTCGAGCAGCCAGATCGAGCCGTCGTTGGCCATTTCCATGTCCATCGGGTGGCGGTAGCCTTCGTCGAGGAGGGTGAGGCTGGTGAGTTTTTCACCCGCGCCGAGTTTGGCTTTCCAGATTTTCCCACGGATCCAGTCGTAGGTGAGCAGCGTGTGGTCGTCTTCTCTGGCGAGGAAATTGTAGCGGCGGATAGGATCGAAATAGAATACCGGGCCGGCCATGGCATTGCGCCCGCCCTTGCCCATGACGGGGAATTCTGGACTCTCGGCGTAGGGATACCAGATGAAGGCGGACTGCGCGGGCGGTAGATCGGTGAGGCCGGTGTTGCGGATGCCGGTGTTTTTCGGCGCGGCGGGATCGGTCATGCGGCCGGGCTTGCCGGTGGCGAAATCCATGATCGGGTAGGGCTTGTTGTTCGCGACGAGGAACGGCCAACCAAAATTTCCCGCCGCTTTGGCTTGGTTAATTTCATCATGCCCCGCCGGGCCTTTTTCCGAAGGAGCACCCGCATCCGGGCCGACTTCGCCCCAATAAACGGTGCTGTTTTTCCAGTCGATGGACATGCGGAACGGGTTGCGGCAGCCCATTGCGTAGATTTCCGGGCGGGTCTTGGCGGTGCCTACGGGAAATAAGTTGGCGGCTGGGATCTCGTAGCCGGCCTCGGTCGGGCGGATGCGGAGGATTTTTCCGCGAAGGTCGTTGGTGTTGCCGGCGCTGCGCTCGGCATCCCAAGGCGTGCGGTCCTCGCGATTGTCGATCGGGGCGTAACCGTCGCTGGCGAAGGGGTTGGTGTTGTCGCCAGTGCTGAGGTAGAGCAAGCCATCCGGGCCAAACTGGACGGAGCCGCCGTGGTGACAAATGCGGTCGTGCCGCTGCACTGGGACTTCCACCAGCATCAGTTCCGAGGCGAGGTCGAGCTGGCCGTCCTTGAGCTGGAAGCGAGAAAGGCGGTCGATGAGTTTCACCGGATCGCTGTAGTAGAGAAAGAGCCGCTGATTCCGTGCGAAATTTGGGTCGAGCGCGATCCCTTGAAAGCCGTCCTCCACGGCGGAATCGCTCTTAGGATCGGCCGCGCGGAGGGCGGAAACCGGGAGGTTTCCAATTTCAAACACGCCGCCAGTTTCGGGGCGGATACGGAGTAGCCTGCCTTCCCGCTCGACCACATAGACATCGCCGTCAGCGGCGATGGCGAGGGACATCGGGTCGCGCAAACCCTCGGCGATGGTGTCCTTCTGGATGGGGGCGGCGGCTGTGGTGGCGACGCAGAGGAGGGCTAGAGACAGGCAATTTCGCATGAGAAAGTCGGCGTTACGGAAGGTGGTGCCGACTCTCTTTCAAAGCGCTGGACGGCGGCTTAGTCTAGAGCGAACAACTCCCCGGCGCCTTGCAATTTTTTCGGGGCAGAGGTTTCTTCCTGCGGCGTCACCGGCTCGTGCGAAATAGCGGGTGCTTCTTCAATCATTTCGGGAGCCTCTTCCTCAGAAGTCGGGATGGGTGCAAGAGTGTCGGGAATTTCATCAATCACTGAGGGAGTTTCCTCAACAATGGCAGGAGCCGCAGCGACGGAGATCTCGGCGATTTTCTGTTTGTTAAGCTCGACCAAGCGAATGACCTCGGCCTTCGCAGCGGCGATGCGCCCGGAGTCCACAACCGGGCCGATTTTCCGCTCAGCAGGGGCAGCGGGGTGGGATGAATCGCTCATGCTGGCGAGCTGACCTTCGGCTTTTTCTAGCGACTCGACGGCAGTCGCCTCGCGCTTTCTCATTTCCCCGGCAAAGCGGGTGGAAACGGCCACGGATTCGCGAAGCCGCTCGATTTCGGCGTTGAGCACGGCGCTGTCGTCGGGGCGGTTCTGGAGGATCGCGAGCTGCTCGCGGGTTTTCGAAAGCTCGTTCTCAAGGGCGAAGCTGCGGTCCTTCTGGGTTTTTTCGCCGTCGTTGGCGCGGCTGTTGAGGTTTCTGACGGTGTCCTGAGATTTTTTAAGATCCACCTCGAGCGACGAGCTGCGTTTGGTTTCAGTTTCGAGTGCTTTGCGGGCGGCATCCAGTTCGGCGGCGGCGGTTTCCAGAGTGGTTTTAGAAACGGACGATGCCTGCAAGGTTTCCAACTCGGCCTTGAGGTTCTTGTGGGCGGACTTGGATTTTTCCAACGCAGACTCGAGGTTTTTCGCCCGATCTTGTTGGCCCTTGTCGCTGGTAGGAGCGGCCTTGGTGGCTTTTGTCGGGGCGGGCTGGTTGCTCTTGCCGCGCACCGACCAGCCGAGGAAACCGAAAACGGCGGCGAGGACGGCGAGCACGGGAAGAACAGCGGAAAGGTGGGTTAGAGTCTCGTTCATAAACTGGGTGGGAAATCACGCGCTCAAACGCGTGCGGGCTTGTATCGCCGGGAAACCCTGCCGGTCAACTTCATTGCCATGCGGAATTTTCGCGGCATGATAGAGCCGTGTTTCAGTTCATCGGTGGCAGCGCGTTGGCCTTCTTCGTCTATCTGGGAGAGATTGGCAAACTCATGGCCGCAGTGGGCGACTCACTGATCCACGGTAAAATCCGCTGGCGCTTGGTGCTCGAACAAATCGCGGAAACCGGTTTCCGCTCGCAGCCAGTGGTGATCATGACCGGCGCTTTCACCGGAGCGGTGCTGGCGGCGCAGGCTTTATTTCAGTTCAAACCGCTGGGCATGGAAACCGGTGGCGGCGCCCTGGTGAGCGTGGCGATGCTCCGCGAACTCGGCCCATCCGTCACCGCGCTGATGCTGGCCGGCCGGGTCGGCGCGGCGATGGCTGCGGAGATCGGCACCATGCGAGTGACCGAGCAAATCGACGCCCTGCGCTCGATGGACGTCCACCCGATTGACTACTTGGTGACTCCGCGTTTCCTCGCGATGTGGGTGGCCATGCCGCTACTCATCGCGGAGTCCGCAGCGTTTGGGATCCTCGCCTCGTTGCTCGTCGGCACCGGGCCATTCAACGTCAATGGCGCGTATTGGCTCCACCAAATGAACCTGCACACCGATGGCTCAGACGTGATCATCGCGATGACCAAGGGTCTCGTCTTCGGCATGTTGATCGTCGTCTTGTCCTGCCACCAAGGCCTCAAAGCGGATCAAGGCGCGGTCGGCGTCGGCCGCGGCACCACCCGCGCGATGGTCTATTCGTCGCTGGCAATCCTCATCGTCAATTTTTTCCTCACGATGTTGCTCAGCCTGGTCTTCCCCGCTGGCGCGGGGAGTTAGAAGCAAGGTGTTCCGGCTGTCTCAGCCGGTTGCGAAGCCACCGCTCCCGGCTGTGACAGCCGGGACACCTTGCTTCTAACTCATCCGCCAGATCGCGAATAACGCCGCTGCCGCCAGAGCGGCCATTGCTGCGCCGCCGGCGATCACGTCGCTGATGGTGGAGCGGGGGCGGCTGGGCGAGGAGGAGGCCGGGAAAACGATGGCGGCGTAGAGCATCCCCGCGATCAAGCCGCCGGCGTGGGCTGCGTTGTCGATGTATTTATAACCGAAAAGTCCGATCACGGCGGTGAGGGCGATCCCGGCCGTTAGGCGGCGGCGGGCGCGGCGGGGGACTAACTGTTTATGCAGTGTTTCGAAAACGAGCAGGAACCCGAGCCAACCCATCAATCCCCCGGACGCGCCGACTGACGGCGCGGAGATAAAGCGGGCCGACATTTCTCCGCCGACACTCGCGGCGAACAGGAACACCAGCGGCACATGCGGCCACCGCGCGAACACTTCCACACGTTTCCCGAGATACGCGAGTGCCGCCGCGTTCATCAGAAAGTGGACCAAATTCCCATGCAGCAGCGGCGCGGTGAACAGCCGCCACCACTCGCCTAACCGGTAGCGGTCCTTCATCAGTCCGGCCTCGGCCGTGCCGCCCCATTCCACGAGCGCTCCCCAGCCCGCCGTTTTGATATGGCAGAGGATTTGAGC
This sequence comes from Luteolibacter sp., assembly GCA_043748885.1. Classification (GTDB taxonomy): domain Bacteria; phylum Verrucomicrobiota; class Verrucomicrobiia; order Verrucomicrobiales; family Akkermansiaceae; genus Luteolibacter. Next base: position 8,510 of record JAYVEJ010000653.1, read on the forward strand.
CAAGGCCACCGCGGCGAGCAGGCCGAGGAGGGCTTTGGTGAGCGGTGCTCGCTGGCGGGCCAGCC
>JAYVEJ010000654.1:0-3273 GCA_043748885.1 Luteolibacter sp.
GCGTAGGCGTGGCGGCGGAGCATGGTCGTTTGCTCAGTGAGCGACAAGGGATTCCCCTGGCCGTCGGGGAAATCCGGGAAGCGGTAGTTGAGGTTTTCCAGGGTGAAACCAATCCGCTCGGCGAGGCGGCGGGTGTTACTCACCGCTTCTGGCAGATCGGCGAAGAGCGCGGCCATTTCCGCCGGAGATTTTAAATGCCGTTCGCCATTCGGTGCGAGCAAGCGCCCGGCGCGGTCGAGCGGCAAGTGGTGGCGGAGGCAGGCGAAAGCATCTGCTAACCGCCGCTCGCCGCGAGTGGCGTGCAGGGGCGCGTTGCTGGCTAACAACGGCAGCCGCAGATGCGCCGCTAGATCGGCCAGCTGGCGGTTCAGCCGTCCGTCGTCACGCAGGCCGTGGCGGGTGAGTTCCACATAGACATTTCCCGCGCCGAAGAGCTGGATCAGCCGCTCGGCAGCGAGCAGTGCGGCGGGCCGGTCGTTGGCTAACAAGGGACGGCACAACGGTCCGTCGCGGTCGCCAGTGAGGGCTAGCAGATGATTTCCGGTGCGGAAAAGTCCGTGCTCCACGGCGGGTGATAGATGGCGGTCGGTGAGGTGGCGGGACATCATCCGGTAGCCATCGCGGGAGGCGCACAGCACCGGAAACCGCGAGCCGTCCGGCAGATCGAGCACGCAGCCGACGATGGCGCGGATGCCGCATTCCTGGGCCGCGTGGTGGGCGCGGGCCGAGCCGTAAAACCCCGCGCGATCGGTGATGGCGAGGGTGTCGTGGCCGAGTTCTGCGGCGCGCCGGATCATCGCCTCCGGCTGGCTCGCGCCTTGCAAAAACGAGAATGCAGAGTGGGCGTGGAGTTCTACAAATGACGCGTTCATTGATCGCCTTGGCTGGTTGCCACCCGTTGAAACCCCATTTCATTCATCGCCTTCACCCCATTTTAGGATGTCCGGAAAAATGTTCAATCGAACAGTTTTCAATGATGCGATTCGGCCTGCTCCGACTGCCTGACGAGGAATCGATTCAGGCACCATTTGACGCCGGGACCGCCGCCATCTCACCTATGCGCATTCGAACGAGGAGGAATGACGATCATGGCCAAGCCGAAGAAAAAGCTTACCTCCGCCCAACGCGCCGCGAAGAAACAGCGCAAGAAGGATTTCATGACCGTCTTCATGAACGGCAAGCAAGTCCGCGTCCGCCGCCCGCCCACCATCCACGGCATGCCGGTGGAAGAATTCATCCGCCAAAACGCCGACCCGATCTGGCTGCACCAGCATGGGTATGACGAGATCCTGCAAGAGCGGTCCATGCAGCGAGAACAGGAAGACGCAGGTTGAACCCGGAAAAATCCCGACTTCCCTCAGAGGGATGCCAGATAACCCTCGTAATTTCATTTCGGATTTATTAATCAATATCCGTGACTGCCCCAAACCAATCTTTCGGAGGAAGCTAGACCGCTGAAAAACTCGAGCGGCTTCGCAAATACCTCGCTGCGTATGTGCAGATTATGAAGGGCCAGTCGTGGTGCGAGGCTTACTGCTACTTGGATGCTTTTGCGGGCACTGGCTACAACACGGCCAAGAAAGCATCCTCGGGCGAGGATTCTCCCGCCGAACTACTGCCTGATATCGCATCCGAGGATACCCAAGGGTTCCTCGACAGTTCCGTTCGGTTGGCCTTGGGAATTGATCCGCCATTTTCGCAATATGTCTTTATCGAAAAAAGCGCCCAGAAAGCCCGGGAGCTTGAAAAATTACAGGAGGAGTTCCCCTTGCTTGCTGACCGGATTCAACCACTCGCCGGCGATGCCAACCAGAAGATCCAAGCCATCTGCAAAGACTGGAACTGGAAGACGCGGCGGGCGGTCCTCTTTCTGGACCCTTTCGGTATGCAAGTCTCATGGAAAACCATCGAACTTGTGGCCAAAACGGAAGCGATCGACATGTTTCTTCTTTTTCCGGCGGGAATTGGAGTGAACCGGATGCTGCCGGGTCACGGCAACATCCCGGAATCCTGGCGGCGACGGTTAGACGACATTCTTGGCGTACCTGAAAGCATCTGGTATCCGGAGTTTTTCAAACCGCAAGAACGTGATCTGTTCGGAGAAACTCCGATTCAAAAAACAGCCACCATCACATCCATCGGGAACTACTTCAATCGGCGTCTCAGCACTGTCTTCGACTGCGTCGCTCCCAACCCGCTTGAGCTCCGCAATGACTCGGGTACAGTCCTGTATTTGCTTTGCTTCGCTGCGAAAAACAAAACCGCCCTCAAGATTGCCAGCCATCTGTTGCAATCCGCCAAATAGTCCAATCGAAACATGATCACTCCTGCCCACCTCGAATTTCCCGGCCACTTGTCCGGGGAGGATTTCGCGCTCCTCCAGCGTGAACCGGTGGACTTCTGGGATGTGTCGGCCACGATCCAGCCGAACAATTTCATCCACAAAAGTCTTTCGAACTGGTCGTTCAATACTGCGATCGGTTGCTCCCATGCTTGCCGCTTTTGCTACGTTCCCAGCGCTGCCACCATTAAGATGGGCGCCTTGTTGGAAAAGCACGGAATCACCGATCCCGATACCGAGTGGGGTGATTATGTTCTCCTCCGCCGGTGGGACGAAAAAAAATTCCTCGCCTCCCTCCGAGCCGCAGAGCGCACCCCTATCGCTGAACTCAAACCGGACGGAAATCGTGCGATCATCTACTGCTCCACCACCGATCCCTATCAGGCCATACGCCATCCCGATGCCGCCCGCCGCCGGGAACTCGCTGATGCGGCCCGCTTTGTCGTCCGCCGCTCATTGGAACTCATTAGAGACCACTCGACGCTGCGAGTCCGGATTCTCACCCGTAGTCCGCTGGCAAAGCAGGACTTCGATCTCTTCCGCTCATTTGGTCCACGCCTCCTTTTCGGCATGAGCTTACCGACCCTCCGCAACGATCTGGCAAAGATCTACGAACCCAGAGCACCGGCACCGTCCCAACGCCTTTCCACTCTCAAAGCCGCCCGCAATGCAGGACTTCATGTTTATGTCGCCATTGCTCCCACTTATCCGGAATGCGACGCAGATGACTTCCGGGCCACCCTCGAAGCCATTCGCCTGCTAGATCCTGTCACTATCTTCCACGAACCCATCAACATCCGCGCGGACAATGTCCAGCGCATCGCCGCACATGCCAGTCGTCTTGGAGTGAATCTACAGACGAATGTCTTCGCCACACGCGAGGCTTGGCAGGACTATGCCCTCGCCGCTCTCTCCAACATGCGCTCTGTAGC
>JAYVEJ010000655.1:0-3271 GCA_043748885.1 Luteolibacter sp.
AGGGTAGCCTTTGCTATTGACCCTCAAGCGGGTGCAAGCCCTCCGAGATGCTCCCGGGGCCGGACTGGACCCCACGATCACTACCGACGTGCCGACAGAAATCAGAGGATTGGCCTTCTACCGGACCGGAGACTTTGCCAACGCGCTCGAACAATTCGAAAAGGCAGCACGGATCTTGGAGTCCGACCGGAAAGCCAACCCGGAGGCCGGAAAAACCAAGTATGGGAATTGGGCACGCTTCTACAAGGCGTTGTCATTGCATCGGCTGGACCGGGGAGACGAAGTCCAAGCACTTTTCCGTGAAGTCGCCAAGGACATGAAATCCGAGCCATCGCAGGAAAAGCCGCTTTTCAATCTCGGTGATTCGGACAGCACGCACTCCTCGTCTGGGTGCCATACAGGGAGGCTAAAGTGATTTTTGAACCAACTGCGATCGAGCACCCCCCTCGATAACTGCCGTGAGATATCGAAGCCGACCGTTCGCGGAACGATCCGTTGGACCTGTTCATCACCGGCTGGTATGTCCACCAATCTCGGCACTGCCACCGGAGCCAGTTTGTCGCCAAAACTCTATCTAGCGGCTCTCTGCTCCGCGGAGAGCCGCTTGGAGTGCCGCCTGATAGGCTTTCCGCGAAAGTTCGTAACCGCCGAACTGCGTGAAGTGGCCGGTCATCCATTGGGTATCTAGCAGGGTAACACGCTGCTCCCGCAAGCGCTCGACTAAGGCAACAAGTGCGATCTTCGACGCGTCCGTCTTGAGGGAAAACATACTCTCGCCGAAGAACGCGCCCGACAGCGCGACTCCGTAGAGTCCGCCTTGCAAGCCATCTGCATCCCAGCACTCGACGGAATGAGCGTGCCCTAACCGGTGAAGTGCGCAGTAGCTTTCGAGAATGACTTCGTCGATCCAGGTTTCCTGGCGCGCGGCGCAGCCTAACATCACCTCGCGAAAGGCCGTGTCCCAGCGAATCTCAAAGGGCTGCCGCCGCAGGCTTTTCGCCAATCCGTGCGGGATGTGAAACCGCTCGTCGAGTGGGATCAAGCCGCGGCGTTCCGGGGAAAACCACAAAATTTCACCCGCATCCGCCATCGGGAAAACTCCCCGCGCGTAAGCTTCCAACAGAATTTCCGGGGGGATGATTTTCATGGGGAAGAGACTTAAGACAACAAGACCTAAGACTTAAGATGGGAGACGGTCGCCCACTCTTTTCTTAGGTCTCGACTCATTTACTCACGATGGTCGCGAAAGCGTTGTGATCATGAATGCTCTCATGATTCACTGCCGTGACCGTGAATGATAGAACTCGCTCGTCAGCCCGCAGCAGGGCGGCGGCGTTTCTAACGACGTCTTCGACAAACACCGGGTTATCATAAGCCTGCATCGTCACGAAGCGTTCATCGGTGCGCTTGAGTAATGCATAAACCGGCGCGGAGCCGGACTTCTCGGCGACTGCAATGAGGTCTTCGATTAGTATCAACTCCCAGCCGCCCTTGATCGCCTTCGGGCGGACTTCGAGGGTGACGTAGCCACGCTGATTGTGTGCGCCGTATTCACTAATCTCCTTGCTGCACGGGCACAGCGTGGTGACGGGCACGGTCACGCAGAGCACGAAGTCATCGACCTTACCATTCGATGTGCCTTGGAAAATAACATCACAACCGACTTTGGCGGGTGAGCCGGAAACCGGTGCTTTCTTGGTGACGAAGTAAGTAAATGCGACTTCGATATGTGCTTCCTCAGCATCGAGACGCTTCTTCAAATCGTGGAGGATTTCCGGCAATGTGCGCATCGTCACTTCGCCCTCATGTTTACTTAACACTTCGAGGAAACGGCTCATGTGAGTGCCTTTGAAATGATGCGGCAGATGCACCGACATCGAGATCTTGGCGACGGTGGGAAATGGCTTCCCGTCGTGGTCGAGCACTTGGATCGGGTAGCGCAAATCAGAGACGCCGACTTGGTCAATCGCGAGGCCGCGGGTGTCCGCAGTCGCTTGGATGTCGGGCAATGGAGATTTCTTGGAAGGCATAAGTTAGAGAGATGATTGGTATTCCGCCCACGACGAGGATGTTTCCCAAACGCGGACGCGGACGAGCCGGACATTGGGCTTGAGAAGGTAGCGGGTATCGGTCCGCATCGCATACGCGGCAAGGGCATTTTCCGCGTGGTCGAAGATCGTGCGGGCCATCAACTCAGTGGTCGGGTCTTGGTTGACGAAGCCGATCACACGGTCGCCGTAGCGCGCTTTAAAATCTTCATAAGCCGGGTCTTCGGTGTTCATGCAGAGGGCGTGATCGAAGCTATCTAGCCACTCGCCGACGGCTTCTTTGATGATCTTAAAATCGCAGACCATCTGGTTGTCATCGAGTTCATCCGCCTCGATCACGAACTCGACCTTGCGGGTATGGCCATGCGGAAACCGGCACTTATCAGGGTGCTTGGTGAGCATGTGGCCATTTTCCACTTCGAGGGATTTGCAGATTCTATAGGGCATGGTGAAGAGATTTTTTAAACCGCAGATGAACTCAGATGGACGCAGATAAGAGAAGAGAATGAAACGAGCAGATTGATAGAAAAATCAGGAACTCCAAACCCGAAGCCGTTCCTCATTTTTTCTTCATTAACGTCCATCTGCGTTCCTCTGCGGTTCAATTTATCTTCTCTGAATCAAGCACCGGCAACGCCGGAGTCTGCTCATAAACGGTGGGATCGGGCAAGCCCGCCAAGATGAACGCCTCGCGCCGTTCGACGCAGGTGCCGCAAACGCCGCAATGGATTTCACCGCCTTTATAACAGGACCAGGTTTCGGAAAAGTCGATGCTGAGCTCGCGGCCGCGCTTGGCGATGCCGGTTTTGTCAGTGGCGATGAACGGCCGCAGCAGTTGGATTTTCGCGTAAGTCCCCTTGCTCATCGCAGTGGCCATCGCTTGCATGAATGGCTCGCGGCAGTCTGGATAGATCGCATGGTCGCCCGCGTGCGCGGCGATCACGAGGGCATCTGCTGCGACGCTTTCCGCGTAGCCGGTGGCGATCGCTAACATAATGCCGTTGCGGAATGGGACGACAGTTTGCTTCATCGATGCCTCGGCATAATGGCCGTAAGGGATCGCGCCGCCGGATTGGAGGAGGTCGGACTTGAACAGGCGGTCGATGAAATCCAGCGGGATGATCTGATGGTGCACGCCATTTCTATCAGCGTGCAATTTCGCGAATGGAATTTCCTTCGGGTTGTGTTTCGCGCCGTAGTCGAACGACAGGCAAGCGACCACC
>JAYVEJ010000656.1:0-3266 GCA_043748885.1 Luteolibacter sp.
TCGAAAAAATCGAACGCCATATTTTCCTCTGCGCGGATCAAACTGAGCCGAAGTGCTGCGCCAAGGAGGCTGGGCTGGCGTCGTGGGAATTCCTGAAACGGCGCTTGAAAGAACTCGGACTCGCCACGGGGACGGCACCGAAGATCTATCGAACCAAGGCGAACTGCCTGCGGGTGTGCCTGCAAGGCCCGATCGCCGTGGTCTATCCGGAGGGCGTCTGGTATCACTCGTGTACGCCGGTCGTGTTAGAGCGGATCATCCAGCAGCATCTAATCGGCGGGGAGGTCGTCACCGAGTTTGCCTTTGCGCGAAACGATCTCAAGACTCGCGCATGAATGCCGCCCTTGAAACGTTGATGCTCGCCTTCGCGGCGGATGATGAAATCGCCGTGCCGAGGCGCGCGTTGTTCATCGGTGCGGAGCCGCATCTGGCGCTGAAGGACTGGCCGGAAGTGAGCGGTTGGCAGCCGCTCAAGCCACGGGCTGCCGCGTGGGAGCGGGCGGGTTTTTTGCGATCCGAAGATCTGCCAGACGGCAAGTGGCCGGTGGTGTTAGTCTTGCCGAGCAAGTCGCGGGATGAAGCGCTGGCTTGGTTCGCGGCGGCGCGTGAGCGACTGGAGCCGGGCGGGAAATTGGTCGTCGCCATGCCTAACACTGCCGGCGCAGGGCGTTTCGAGAAGGAGCTAGCCAAAGCCACGGGCAATATTTTTTCCGTGCAAAAGCACAAGTGCCGCGCCTTCCACGCGACCGAGGATGGGAGTTGGAACGAGTCGCTTTTCGACGAGTGGCGGACGCTGGGTGAGCGGCGAGAAATCTCTGGCTTCACCGTGGAAGCCGGGATTTTCAGTAGCGATCACATCGACCCCGGCTCCCAGCTTTTGGCCGATCATCTGCCCGCCCATTTGCATGGCCACGTCGCCGACCTCGGCGCGGGTTGGGGATTTCTATCCGCTGCGCTTCTGCAGCGCTGTCCTAATATCGCACGGCTGGACTTATTCGAGGCAGATGCACGCGCCTTAGCCTGCGCCCGGATCAATCTCGCAGGAAACGCCCGGGAAATCGGCTTCCATTGGCACGATGTCACCACGGGCTTGCCCGGAGTTTACGATGCCATCGTGATGAATCCGCCCTTCCACACCGGTCAAGCGACGGACGTCGATCTCGGCCGGACCTTCCTCAAGGTCGCGGCAGCCTCGTTGAAGCGCGGGGGGAAATTACTGCTGGTCGCTAACCGCCAACTGCCCTACGAAGCCGCTCTCGAAGCCAGCGGTCTCGCGTGGCGGAAAGTTGCCGAGGATCGCATTTATAAAATTCTCTCGGCTGAAAAGCGTTAGCCAGACAGAAGACTTCAAGACACAAGACGTAAGACAAGAGAGTGGCCACGACATTTCTCCATCTTCATCTTTCCATCTTCTGTCTTCCCGTCTTGAGTCCTAAATCTCCTTCATGAAACTCGTCAAACTCCTCGCCAATCTCGGCTACGGCTCCCGCAAGGAAGTCCAGCGACTGATCCGTTCCGGCGCTGTTACCGATGCCGCCGGCAACGTGTTAGGGGAAAACGACGTGCCGCCCCACGACAAAATCCACTTCCGCGGTGAGGCGCTCGATCCGCCCGCGCCGCTGGTCATTATGCTTAATAAGCCGGACGGCTACACCTGCAGCAGCGAGGACCCCGGCTCGACGATTTACGACCTCCTCCCCGAGCGTTTCGCCCACCGCAATCCTGGCCTCAACCCCATCGGCAGGCTCGACAAAGACACCACTGGCCTGCTCCTTCTAACTGACGATGGCAAACTGCTCCACAAGATCATTCATCCGAAATCCAATTGCCTCAAAGTCTATCAGGCCAGTCTCGACCGCCCGCTGGAGGGCCACGAGGGCGAGTTATTCGCATCGGGCACGCTGGTTCTAAACAGCGAGGCCCGGCCTTTGCTTCCCGCCAAGTTTGAAGCGCTGGGAGACAAGGAAGCGTTGGTGACTTTGCACGAGGGCCGCTACCATCAGGTCCGTCGGATGTTTGCCGCGGCGGGCAATCATGTGCTCAGTTTGAAGCGGATTTCCATCGGCGGATTGATCATGCCGGACGATCTCGCAGAAGGCGATTGGCGGCAGTTAGCACCGACTGAGGTGGCAGCCATCTTCATGGGACAAGGCCAGTAAAGCGTCGCCGACAAGCCTCGTCTTTTGCCTTGCAGGGATGATCTCCCCCGCTAATCTCGCGGCTAACTGGCGTGCATTTCATGCCGACGACCCACCAAAAACCAACTCATTCAAATCATGAAACTTGCCTTCATCGCCGCCGCCGCCGCTGTTTTCGCCGCTTCTTGCTGCCCTAGCGCCCCTGCTCCTAGCCATCCTGCTTACGTCGCTCCTTCCAAGTAATTCTCCATCCACCCCGGCATCTGTGATTGCTGGGAAATTTTAAGCTCACCTACAAAACCTTCCGCCTCAGTTCCCATGATCCGTATTCTCACTGCCCTCGTCGCTTCCATTTTCGCCCTGCTCTCCGTTTCCTGCATGTGCTGCACCGGTGAAGCCAAGCCACCCGGCCTGCGCCCGCTGCCTCAGTTTAAAGAAATCGAAACGACCCACGAGATTCATTACTCCAAGTAATTCGCGGCAGCCGTTTCCGGCGTCGAATATGATCAAGCGTCCTTCCGGCTTCCGGGCGGGCGCTTTTTTTGGAACAGGTCTCATCCCTAAAGAAATGGCTTTCTAACTCAGCGGAAGTCTGTCATTGGCATCTAAGCAATTGACCTATGAACCGAACTCTTCCTCCCGATGAGAATGCCAAGTTTAGTGGAAACTTGCGTCATTACCATCGCACCGGTGCCCAGACGCAGAAGACTTGGGACGATTGGGTCGATGGCGCAGCGGCCAAGACCCGCAAGTCGAGGAATTGGCTGAAAATCGTCGGAATCGTAGTCGCCGCGCTGGCTCTTTCTGGAATCGTCACCGGGCTGATTATCGAGCTGAGGTGATTGCAAAAGCCGTTCGGCCAGCGCTTTCTCCGCTGGATTTGCATGTGGCTTTGACATTCGGAAAGTCCATGGCCAGCTTTTCCGCCCGCCGCCAACCACGCCGGATTCCAACCAACCATGGGCAAGAGCCTCTTCCAAAAAGTCTGGGACGCACACACCGTCGGCACCATCGCCGATGGCCGCACACAACTCTTCATCGGCACCCACCTGATCCACGAGGTCACCTCGCCGCAGGCTTTTGGCATGCTGCGCGATCTCGGGCTGACAGTGAAATTTCCGCAACGCA
>JAYVEJ010000657.1:0-3264 GCA_043748885.1 Luteolibacter sp.
CGCGCCCAGGGCATCCCAGCGATGATTTTGGGCGGCGAAACCGACCTCGGCGGCCATGCTTGGGTGGGCCTCAAAATCAAGCCAGACGAGTGGACGACCGGCATCGGTCGCGTCGGCGGCGTTTCCAAGGGCGAAACCGATAATCCCCAAACAGGCCGCTCGATCACCGAACAGGAAATCCAGTTATGGGGCGACCGTTTTCACCAAAGCCCCATCACTCGGATCACTGTGGCGCGTCACCTGTGGCTTGCTGGATATTTCGAAGCGACTGGAAAAACCGCCAACCACGCCGAAGCCGTGCAGCTCGCGAATCAGCTCGGCCAGTCGTTCACTGAGACTTGGGCCGCCCTGTATGGATTGCTACAGAAACAAATGAAGCTCACCGGGGAACCTGCCAAACCTAACAATCTGGAGGCTTGGAAAGCGTTTGCCCAAGCGATGCGGCGCGAGTTCAAGGACAACCCGCGGATGGCGCAGCTCGCCGCCGAGGCGGAAAGCAACTACATCTTCCCCTACGGCGAGGACGAGGATGCCGCGCGGACTCTGCTGCGCGAACGCCGCCGGATCGACCGCGATTCCGGCGAACAAAAAGACCTCATCGCGGAGTCGCTCAAGCGCGAAGCCGACCTCATCCTCAAGCGCGGCGATCCCGCAGCCAAGCAGGACATCAGCCGCTTGTATGACAGTGCGCTGCGCAAATACGGCGGCAGCATTACCGGCTTCAAAATGATGGCGGAAAACTATTTCAGTTATTTCAAGGACGATCCCGAGCTGGCCAAAAAGGCCGCGCGCGACATCGAGCTGGCCTTCAAGCGGGTGGTGGAAACCGGTTCTAAAGATTGGTTCCGCGCGAAAACCGAGTCGGGAATCTACAAGATGATCTGCGGCTACTATCGCGCGGCGGGTGACGAAGAGCGCGCCGCGATGTTAGAGAAACGCTACGAAGTGCTCCTCAAGCGGGCGGAGCGCGGTGCGCTGTGAGAAATTGCTGATAGATCGCCGCGAGTTCACTGCGGCGCAATTTCCCCAGCCCGCTGCGCGGAAATTCTCCGAGCACCACCGCGTCCTTCAGCCTCCGGAAGCCGGGCGCTTGACCCGCGTAGTGAGAAAGGACGGCTTGGATGGTGAATGGATCCACCGTGGACTCGAAAACTGGCACCAGCGCGTTGCCCGCGCGCTCGTCCGGGGTGGCGATAACCGCCACAGTTCCAGTGGTTAGTTTCCCGCCGGAAATCAAAACGAGCTCGCGCTCAATGGCCTCGGGATCGACAAGTTCGCCCAAGATCTTCACCACCGAGTCCGCACGGCCGAGCGGGGTGAGCGTCCTGTGATTCAGCGCGACCCGGTCCGAAGTCAGGTGCCATAAAGACTCCCGAGCCACGTAATTTCCCCCGCTAACATATCCTGAAAACAATGCGGGTCCGGCGATGGCGAGCACACCGCCCGGGGAAATTTCCGCCTCCCAGATCGGCAGCAGCGGAATCGGCACCGGCTGATAAAGCGCTTGCAATGCCTCAATGCCTTGGGTCGCAATCTGCGAGCCGGCTTCGGTCATGCCGTAGCTGGCCAGCACGGGCCAGCCGAGATCGCGCGCTGCTTGGCCGGTTAGAGAATCAAGATGCCCGCCGCCGACGACGATTGCAAGCAGCGCGGCGGGCGCGGCTAGATCCGCTTTGACCAAGTCATGAACTTGAGTCGGCACCAGCGAGGTGTGGGTGACTTCCTGCCCCCCTAACCATTCGTGAAACTTGCCGGGATTCCACCGTTGGCCGAAGGTCTCGCAGCGGCAGCAGGCAGCGTAAGCCCGCGCCGCCACCCCGAATCCGCCGACGTGGTTGAGCGGCAATGCCAAACCCCAGCAGGAATCTCGGGTCACTCCCAAATGCCGGTTCACCGCCGCCGCTGAGACGAGCAGAGCCTGCTTGGAAAGCGCGACCCATTTGGGATCACAGGTGCTGCCGGACGTTTCAAAAAGCACCTGCCCGGCAAGCTCTGGAATATCGTGCATGGGCGATGCAAGATCCTCCCAGAACGCAGTGCTTGTTAGTAGAGACGCGTCCATGGCAGGGCATCGAGCAGGTCATTGAAGCCGAGTCCGGTGCCCTCGGGGATCTTAAATTCCGGCGACCACGGACCGAGAATTTCGGTGAATGCATCGGCCTCGAAAAGATGATGAGTCTGCAAGCCACAGATGCCGGTGAGGCCGGGAAATTGCAGTTCCAGCCGCGCCGCTTCCCATGCCGCGAACGCTTGGCCGAGCGGATGATCCATGTAGCTGGTTAGAACGACGCGTTGATTGTGGCTGATCGCAGCCTCGCCTAGCAGGAATGGCTCGTCGATGGCGGGCTTGATCACCATCACCTGCGCGGCGGCTGTTAGCGGGGCTGCTTCCAGGTCCACCGCGAGTTTCACGCGGGTCTTGCGCCGGAGTTCGGTCCAAGCGGCCTCGGAGTAAGGACAAGGATCTTCCACGAAATCAAGGGTCGCCCTTGTTGTTTCCGCGAGCGCTAACAAAAACTCCGCCGCTTGTTCCGGCGTGAGCGATTCGTTGAAATCAAGCCGCCACTTCAGGGCTGGAAACTCGCCTGCCATCGCATCGAGAAATTTTCCCTCAGCCTCCAAATCGCGTCCGGCCTTGAGTTTGACGGCGGTGAACCCGGCCTCCACGGCGAGGGCGACTTCCGCAGCATCGGCCTTGGCCAGCGTCGCATGGCTCTTCGGCACTTCCATTTCCTCGAACAACGAGTTCTCAAATTCGCGGGCCACTTTGTCGTATTCCGCGCAACGGATCGCCCGCCGCACAATCGGCCAGCGGCGCGCACCTGCTAGATCGGCGAGGCACTTTTCCAAGGTCGGATCGCCCAGCTCTGGCCACGGATGAATGCAGCCGTAGCCGCCGTCGATCTGGATCAGCGCACCGTCGAAGCTGCGGCGGTTAGAAATGGAATTCAGCAACCCGCGCGACTTGAGGCGGTAGCGCGAGATCAGGGGTTTTTGTTCAATTAGATGCATCTTCAATAGGCCATGACGGCGGCAAAATGAAAGGCGGCGGCGAATAAAATCAACTGCACGCCGCCTAACGCCAGCAAGCGGTTGAAGGCTGGTCCCGGCGGAAATGTCAGCACGCCCCAGATAATCCGCAGGCCTATTAGAAAAACCGGCGCACCGGCGATCGCGAGCGGCGGTTGACCTAATGGGATCCAGGCGAGTCCGGCGAACACCGCCACTTTTACCTCCACCCAGATCACCGCCACCGCGACTTTA
>JAYVEJ010000658.1:0-3257 GCA_043748885.1 Luteolibacter sp.
ACCGTGGCCGTGCAATCCTATGCGACATGGTCGAATACCGCATCGTTCTTCATTCTGACGACTCCGGATGGTGCGAGCATCCCCACCGGTGTGGCGGAAACTAACTTCCCTGTGTTGCTGCGCCTAAACAGCGGCAACTTCAACTTCACTCAAGCGCAGAGCGATGGTCGCGACATTCGTTTCACCACTCTGAGTGGCATCCCGCTTGCCTATCAGATCGAGCAATGGGACGCCGTCGCTGGCACGGCCGCCGTCTGGATTAAGATCCCCAGCATCAGCGCCAACGCCAGCCAGGAGATCAAAATGTATTGGGGTAAAACCGGTGTCGCCACCGAGTCCAGCGGCCCCAATGTTTTCAATGCCGCCAATGGCTACGTCAGCGTGATGCACTTGAACGGAAATGTGCAGGATTCAACCGGCTTAACCTCGCCTGTCAATGCCGGTGCCTCCTCATCGACGGCGATGATCGGCAGCACTGCCATGAATCTGGGCACCGGTGACATCACCGCAGCAAACATCACCCATTTTCCGAGTGGCACCAACCCCACCTCCTCAGGCGGAGTCTGGATCAGGGCGAGGCAAATCACCAGTGGCTGGGCGATGCCGCTGGCTTGGGGAAACAAAAATGCGTATGGCTGGAATACTTGGAACATGCAGATTGGCTTTTGGGGCAGCTCCACGGTTTTACCCGCTCCTATTTACTGCCGGGGACCCGCAACGGTTGCTGGCTCCACGGCACTTGTCGCGCAGCAATGGTATCATGTGGCTTATACGAATTCGAATGGGACGGGGAAACTTTACATCAATGGGGTGCTGGACGGCACTGCCTCAGGCGGGGCTATATCCCTCGATAATCCTCAAGCCATGGCGTTATCGGCAGCGGGCGGTGACATTGACGTGGATGAGGCACGCGTTTCCAGTGTCGCGCGCTCTGCGAACTGGATCAAAATGGAGTATGAAAACCAGAAGAGCCAACAAACGCTGGTCGGTAGTCTGGTGCAAGCCGGTTCCACATTCGCCGTCACGCCCGCCTCCGCGACCTTGCTGGAAGGCACTTCCACCACCTTGAGCGCCCAAGCTGGCGGTGCGCAGAAAGTCTATTGGATCGAGAAAAGAAATGGCGTGGACACCCTGCTTGCCACCGATCAATTCACCCTGCCGGTGACTGCGGGGCGGGTGACTGGCACCCAGAACTACATCATTCAGTTCAAGGCGATCTATGCGGCGAGTGTCCAGACCTTGGATGTCCCGATCACGATCACTGAAGATCTGCCGGACCCGGTGTTCACCCTCACCGGCCCCAGCACTTGGGACGGTCGCCAGACGATCACCGTGACGCCGACGATTTCAAACCTCGCCACCTTGCAGGCCAAGAGCCTTGCCAATTTAACCTACACTTGGAGCGTGGGCGGAGTGGCCGCAGCGGGCAAGACCATCACCACTGGCACCCCGAGCGTACCGGGCGTCATGACGCTGACCCGCTCACAAGGCAGCGGGCCGATGACCATCACGCTGGTCCTCAACAACGGCGGGGCACTCGTCACCGCCACTAAGACCATCACCGTCACCGAACCGGCCACCGATCCTTACGTGCAACGCACGCCGGGTGCCACCGAAATTCCGGTGACCGGCCAGTTCTACGCCCGCGACGACTCGGGCATGGGCAAGCTCTATTACAATGGCAGCCAGAGCGGCACCCCGGATACCGTCTTCCTGAAAGTCTATACGACCGATGCCGGTGATGTGCTTTACGCCACTCACCGCCAGTCACTGGTCGCTGGGAAATACACCTTCACCGCCCCGCTCGCTCCGGGCCGCGTGACTTACAAGGTCGTCTATGGCACCACCACCAGCGGGAACGATACGGTTCTCAACACCGTGACCAACCTAGTCTGCGGCGATGCCTATCTCTTCGAAGGCCAGTCGAATGCCGTCGCCACCGATAGTTTGCCGGCAGATGCCACCACCGATCCGTGGATTCGCACGTATGGCAGCTCCGGCGGCGGATGGGGCAACGCGGTCCGCAACGGCACCCAATGGACGGTCGGCTATTTTGCCTTTGATTTGGCGCTCAGCCTGACGACCACCTATAACATGCCGATCTGCATCATCAACGGCGCGGTGGGCGGCACGCGGGTCGATCAACACCAAGCAAATCCGGCGGACCATACCGCAGCGGGATCGAGTTATTCCATCTATGCCAACCTGTTGAACCGAGTGCTGGGAGCGAAGTTGACTCATGGCATCCGCGGCGTTTTCTGGCACCAAGGCGAAAACAACAGCGGCTCGGCCGCGCCCACCGGCGACTACGATTACAAATCGTATCAACAGTATTTCGTGGAGATGACGGCTGCTTGGAAACAGGACTATCCGAACTTGGGGCGCTATATCATCTTTCAAGTGATGCCGAAACCCTGCTCGATGGGACCCAAGGGCGACCAACTGCGTGATGTGCAACGCACCTTGCCGTTGCTTTATTCCAAGATGGACATCCTCAATACGCTGGGAGTTCCCGGCTACATCGGCTGCCACTTCACGGCGGCTGGCTATCAGAACGTGGCGGATCGGACGCTGCCGCTGGCGAAGCAAAGGTATTATGGTTTTGTGCCGGCTGCCCCCGTCACCGCGCCGGTCTTGCAGCGCGCTTACTTCACCAGCGCAGCTCGCACAGCGATTGCTCTGGTATTTGATCAGCCGATGAGCTGGAGCAGCTTCTCGATGCCCAATTACTTCGTGGACAAGGTTGGCGGCAAAGTCACTTCCGGCAGCGCATCTGGCAATGTCGTCACGCTCCAATTGAACAGCGCCGCAGCCACCACCGCCACCCTCGACTACCTAGAGGATAACTATTGGGGATTCGGCGAAGCGACTTCGAGCTTGCTCTATGGCGCGAATGCCATCCCGGCGCTCACCTTCGCCGATGTGGCCATCGAGCCAGCGAGCCAAACGATTACCTTCGGCGCTCTGCCGACCAAGACTTTCGAAAATGCGCCGTTTGCACTTACGGCCACCGCCAGCTCGGGACTGGCGGTGAGTTATCTGAGTTCAGATCCTCTCGTCGCCACCATTTCGGGAAATACCGTGACCCTCTTGAAAGCGGGCAGCACCACGATCACCGCCAGCCAAGCGGGCAACGCCAGCTTCAGCGCCGCCACTCCGGTAGCTCAACTGTTGACAGTCAATAATGCGGCGACAACGACGACGTTGTCCACCTCCGGCACGCCGAGCACATTCGGCAGCACCGTGACTCTAACGGC
>JAYVEJ010000659.1:0-3256 GCA_043748885.1 Luteolibacter sp.
CCCCCCCCTGCTCCGCGCTCGCTCCTAACCGACGGGCCTATGGGTTTCCACGACTACAACCCGGAGAACTTCGAGGGCGAGTTCATGGGACCGCTCCACGCCAATGAAGCTCTCGCGAGAAGCCGCAACATTCCTGCCGTGGCGCTGGCAAATCGCCTTGGCGATGGCGGCCTCTATCAGTTACTGAAACGCGGCGGCGTGGACTTGCCGAAACCGGCCGACCACTACGGTCTTGCCCTCACGCTCGGCGGCTTTGGTATTTCCCCGGTCCAGTTGGCGGGACTCTACGCCGGACTGGCCGACGACGGCTTGCCGCGGCCGTTAGTTTTCACCACGGCATTGCCGGTGGCTAACGCAACACCGTTGCTCTCGCCCCAAGCTCGCTTTCTCGTGCTTGATATGCTGCGCGGCGGGACCGATTCCGACTTCGCCCGCAACGATCCCACGGTCGCTTGGAAAACCGGCACCTCCCACGGTTTCCGCGATGCGTGGGCCGTCGGCGTGCGCGGCGACTATGTGCTCGTCGTCTGGCTTGGCAACTTCAACGGCCGCGGCAACAATGCGCTGGTCGCCCGTAAGTGCGCGGCACCGTTGTTGTTCGAGCTGTTTGCCGGTCTGCATTTACCAGACAAAACTTCGGCCCCGCCCGAGGGTGTTAGGCAGGTGGACCTCTGCGCCGGGTCCGGCGATCTACCCGGCCCGTGGTGCGGGCAAACCACCAGCGGCTGGTTCATTCCCGGTGTTTCCCAATCCTTATGTGCCAGCTCCACCGGGAAATTCTGATCGATGGCACCACCGGCAAACGCGTCGCCCGCGACGACGGGCGACCCGGTCTGCGCCGCGAAATCCACGAGTTCTGGCCGCCGGATTTGCTCGAACTTTTCCGCCAAGCCGGCCTGCCCCGCCGCTCGCCACCCGATCCTGAAAATGGCACGGACACCTTGAGCGGCTTCGATCCCGGCGAGCCGCCCCGCATCCTCTCGCCGCTATCTGGGCGAGTCTATCAGGCCGAAAACTCGGAGATCCCGCTCAAAGCCCGCGCCGCTCCCGGCGTCCAAATGATCTATTGGTTTTGCGGTGAAGCCTTTCTCGGCACTGCGGCTCCCGGAGTAATCCTAGCGTAGAAACCCGCACCGGGAATACACAGGCTCCGCGTCCTCGACGACCACGGACGTTCCTGCGAAGCCATGGTCCGGGTTGGCAATGACTGAGGAACGGCGCCAAGTTCGTGATCGACCTCCAGTTGATATCACGAGCTGCTCAATGAATATATTAAGATGCAAGTAGCTCGATCCATAAGGAAACCGCGATCCCATGCAGGTTTTCCCATACAGTTAAATTTGACACCGTTTGATCGCTGTTGATATTCGTGGGTGTTTCATATGTTTGACCCTCGGCACTATCCACTTCTGCTTTTAGCCGTTATCTTGGGGTCAGTGTATTATGGTGCGGAATTTGTTATATCCATCCGGGGTGTGGAGCATCAGAAGCATCAGAAGGCTACCCTAGGGATGTCGGCTGCGGTCACAGTGCTCGACAATCAACCGCAGGCCGTCGCGGTCGCCACCGTTCCGCCACTCGGCGAGCAGCGTACATTCCGCTTCCTGCTAACAGGAGACCATGTGGATTTAACGGCAGTGAAGGAGACGCGCGGTGACTTTCACCAGCGGCGCGGACCGCTTTCTTGGCAACCCGGAATGATCTATGGTCGCCTGCTCGACGCCGCCCAACATGTCCTCGCGGAAGATACCTTGCCCGCACCCGATCCAGCTTGCATGGTGCTCGATCCCCACACTCCCGGTACGGACGGGGAGCCAAAACCCGTGATGCTCACCGCCACGGGCCCGGTGATCCTTCATTTCAGGATGCCCAAAATGAACTCGGCAACCCACATCGAGATCTACCGTCTTTCCGGCAGCGAACCCACCGTGGCCGACGAACAACCTGTCGGCCTCCTGCTGGCTAGGATCCTCCTCAAACCATGAAGCGCAGTCTATTGCATGTACTGCTCCTGCTGCCGATGATGATGCCCGACCGCTTGGGCGCACAGACATCCCATCTCGTGGCGGTTGAGGAAAACGGACCTCGCGCGGAAAGGATCAATTTGGTTTTCCTTTCGGAAGGGTACACCGAAGCCGAGTTGCCGAACTTCGCGAACGACGTAACCCAGGCTGTTAGTTTTCTGTTCACTCACGAACCGTGGCAGCAGTACCGTTCCTACTGCAATATCTACCGCATCGAAGTCGCCTCCAATCAAAGCGGTTGCGACTATGGCAGCGCTGGGGTGATTCGGGACACCTATTTCAGCAGCGGCTTCAACACCCCCTCGGTGCCGCAGCTCCTGACGCTGGCGGGCACCGGCGGAGGCCGAGCTTACGACTTGCTCGACGCCCTTGTGCCCGAATTCGACGTCACCACCGTGCTCGTCAACGACACCAAATACGGAGGCTCGGGCGGGAGCATCGCGGTTGCCTCGGTCAATTGGCAAAGTGCCGCCATCGTTGAGCATGAGATCGGCCATTCGTTCGCCGGACTGGCCGATGAATACGACGTGGACTACCCGATATACACACCTTATGAGCTTCCGAACAACACAGCCCAAACCTCTCGCGCGCTGGTGCGCTGGAATTATTGGATCGACGACCCGACACCCGCGCCGACGCCCGAGACGGCAGACTATGACAGCACTGTCGGACTCTTTGAAGGTTCGATGTATCGCACGACTGGGTGGTCGCGACCGCATTATAATTCTCTGATGAGAAGCCTCAACCGTCCCTGCGGCGCGGTGAATCGCGAACAGTTCGTGCTGCAATATTACTCCCGGCTGAGTCCGGTCGAAGGAGCCAGCCCGGCCACCGCGATGAGCTACGTCACGAGTTCGCAAACCCTTGACTTCACGGTCACACCCAAAGTTCCGAGTAGCGGAGTCGCGCTGGCCACCACTTGGAAAATTGATGGAAATCCTCAACCGCTAGCAACCAGCAACACCTTCAACCCTCTCTCAGACCTCCTCGGCAATGGCGTGCATACCGTCTCGGCCACGGTGCGCGATCCCACTCCTTTCGTTCGGTTCGATCCATCCAAATTGCTGGAGCAAGTCGTGACTTGGAATCTCACGCTAACCAACCAATTGCCGAACACCGCCGCTTCTTGGCTGGCGACCTACGGCAGTGCCACCGCCGCCCCCGCGAACGACGGCTTACAAAACCTGGTGAAATACGCCCTAGCACTCAACCCGGCTTTGGTCGCATCGCTG
>JAYVEJ010000660.1:0-3256 GCA_043748885.1 Luteolibacter sp.
ACCCCACGCGCCCTCGCGTGGGGTTTCCGGCGCCCCCGCCGGAAACCTCGGCACCAACACGCCACGCCCTCCGCCACCAAAATACTCGTGCCCCCCGGATGCCTGACCCACCAAGAACTAGTTGGCCGCAAAAAGGCGAGAAACCGCCGGGAAAGTTAGATTTTGCGCCCACATTACCGGCACTAGGGAACTTCTCAAACGTTGAAGAAATTTTCCGCCATTCCTTCTTCATCTGGGTAATCCGTGCAATCGGTGGTTTGAAAATCTTTCCCTCTCAAATGGAATCCCCCTGATTCCGCTCGCCCTTTTTGCGGATTTTCGCGCCTTTTTGCGGCTAAAATTCTTCAATCTGAAATCGACCTCCCCCCCACCCCCCGGATTTGGGGAGGTGACAGAATGCTCTGATTCTGGTTGCATGATGTGAGTTGATTTCCCCTCCCATCCTGCACAGGTCCACGATCCAAATCTATCGACCCTGCGACCGCCAAACTCCACATCCTTCCCCCTGTGAAAACGCCGCACATGCCAACCAACCGCCGCATATCCCCGGATGCCGGGCCGCGAATTCCATCTGTTGGATTCTTTTCCTCAGGTGGAACTGCAACTGGTGGGCAGCCGCAAGGAAGGGCGATCTCCGAATCGCCCATGCCAATGGTTAGCCGATGGAAAAGCGCTTTCGCCCGGCATCATCGACCCACCAGTGGCCACGGCGGATCGGAGTCCGCCGCCCCTTGTTGCCCACCACTTTCAGTCACACCCCGTTTCCTCTCGACACCCCGCGACCAATCACCGCATGGGGTAACCGGTTAGTTCGTTTTTCGTAACCGCGTTTCCTCTCTCCCCCTGCTAGAGCCGGCACCAGCTCAGTTTTCAACCTCCCCCGCCATGCCGAAGTTCGTCACATCCTCTGCACCCGGCTTCCGTAGTGGCTGTGGCGTCTCGCCGCAAACCGTGAAAGGACCATCCGGCTCCCTCGATGACGCATTCGCACGCATTCGCACGCGATCGCCCATTAACCACGAAACCCGAACTCTCCCTTCGCAATCCAAAACCTAATTTCCACCAGCCATGAACGCTACCTACTCACCACACTCATTGCTCCACCGCGTGGTGGCCTTTTTCTCCATCATTGTAAGCCTCCACCTCGCAACAATCGCCCCCGCCCGCGCGGCGGAAAAATTCACTCTCACCGGATCATTCCAAAATCCACGTTACCATCACGCCGCCACCCTTCTGGCTAATGGCAAAGTGCTGGTGTCCGGCGGGCGGAATACCAGCAGTTCCGACTTGGCGGTTCGGACCAAAGCGGACCTCTACGACCCGGCAACCGGCAAGTGGATCGCGACCGGCGCCATGCTCACGGGCCGTTCTCAGCATACCGCCACCCTTTTGCCAAATGGCAAAGTTCTCGCCGTCGGAGGCAGCAATCCCAACGGACTGGAACCCAAAACTCCCGAACTCTACGATCCTTCCACCGGCGTCTGGTCCGCCACCGGCGCGGTGCCTAGTGCCACCAGCGGGACCAACTACCGGACCGCGCTTCTGCCCGACGGTAAATTGCTGGCCATCTGGGTGGTCAGTGCCGCCCCGCGGACCAAAGCCGCGCTCTACGACCCGGCGACCAACGCCTGGACCACCACCGGTACCATGATCGCCACGGTTTTCTCTCCCACTCTCACGCTCCTCCCCTCGGGAAAAGTGCTCGCCGCAGGTGGAGCTGCGGCGGGCAATACCGGATCCCCGAACGCGGAACTCTACGACCCTTCGACCGGAACCTGGACTTCCACCGGCTCCTTAAACAACGCCCGCTTCTACCACGCCTCCGCCCTGTTGCCCGGCGGTAAAGTGATCGCCGTCGGTGGCTCGTCCACCACCTCATCATTCCTATCCAGTTCGGAAATCTACGCTCCCGCGACCGGCACTTGGTCCCCGGCGGCCTCGTTGAAGGGTGGCCTCACCTTTGCCAGTGCCGTCACCCTCACCAATGGCAAACTGCTCTTATCTTGCCTGTACGACGAACCCTACAAGCCCATCCTCTACAATCCGGCGACTGACGTTTTCACTTACACCGCCACCGATACCGTCGTCTCCCGGCATCTTCACACCATCACCTTGTTGCCCGGTGGCAAGGTGCTTTTCGCTGGAGGTTCCATGGAAACCCTGGAGCTGACGGGCACCCCGCTCGCCAGCTCTGAACTCTACGAGTCGCCCGCCAGCCCCGCCACCCTTCAAGTCTGGGTGGGATCCGCTGACTACAAACCCGTCCCCAACGGTCGCCGCATTACCATCGATACCGACGCCTCCCACAATCCGCTCCTCGTCGGCAGCACCGTGGTCAGACAGATCACTATCGGCAACACCGGCACAGCGGATTTGACCTTCGGACCGATTCGCCTCGACGGGCCGGATGCCGACGAATTCGCCGTCGGTGTGCCGCCCGTCAACATCCTGTCCCCCGGCGGGAGAACAACCTTTGACGTCTCGTTCCTTGCAACGTCCGCACACTATCCCTATGCCAACACCGGTCTCATCCATATCGACAGCAGCGACAGTGACCAATCGCCCTTTGACTTGGCCTTCGACGCCTGGGTTAGGCGCAGGGAACCGGAAATCATTGTTTTTGGTCCGACCGGCTACGGCCTCCAAGACAACGGTTCCGCCATTTCCTTCGGAAAAGTGAAGTTGAACCAATCGGCTTCCAAAACCTTCACCATTGGAAACACAGGGGGCATCGCATTGGAAAAACTAGTTATCCGCAAGGATGGGAAAAACTCCAAGGAATTCACCGTGACCGTTCTCAAGAAAACCGCCCTTGCCCCGGACGCGCGAACGAGCTTCAGGATGACCTTCAAGCCTGCCGGAAAAGGCACGCGGAGCGCCGCCATCCACATCAAGAGCAACGACGCGGACGAAAATCCGTTCGACATCAAACTCACCGGTGCGGGTACCGCACCCTGATCGCGCCGAAACTTGCCAGAACTCTCCGATCCCCAACCTCCATCTCCAAGCTCATCGCATTATTCCAAGCCCCAATCATCAATCCTAACACCTAAAGTTATGACAACGCACTATCGTCCAATCATCGGTCTTGCCTCGGCAATCCTAGCAATCGCGCTTCCCGCAACCGCGCGGGCAGGCTTTGTGGCAACAGGTTCTCTTAGGACGCCCGCAAAAACAAATATTACATATTTGTTAAGATAGCCTGGGAATTATGAATGATCACATCTGACGTTCTTGCCGACAAATTTGCAGCCAT
>JAYVEJ010000661.1:0-8486 GCA_043748885.1 Luteolibacter sp.
CACACGCTCGACATCATCGACGTCAACGGCGGCAACCACGGCAAGGCATTCGCCACCAATTTCAACCCGGAAATCAACATCCGGGAGGTGACCGCCGAATGCCGGCATTTCGAGAATGGCGAATTCGTCGAAACTCCGCCGATGTCGCGGCATCAGACATTCACCTGCCCGGACAGGGTCGGGACTTATGAAATTTACCGGATGTATCACGAGGAGCTGGAATCCCTAGTCAAACACATCCCCACAATCCGCCGGGCGCAGTTCTGGATGTCGTTTTCAGACAACTACCTGAAGCATCTCGAAGTGCTTCAGAACGTCGGCATGACGCGGATCGACCCGGTCATTTACCAAGGCGTGGAAATCGTCCCGCTCCAGTTTCTTAAGGCGGTCCTGCCAAATCCAAGCGACCTCGGCGAGACCACCAAAGGCCGCACCTGCATCGGCAATGTCATCACCGGCACCAAAGATGGAAAACCGAAGGCGATCTACATTTACAACATCTGCGACCACGAGGCGTGCTACGCCGAAGTCGGCTCCCAAGCCATTTCCTACACCACCGGTGTCCCAGCCATGATTGGAGCTAAGCAGATTCTCCAGCATCCTTGGCGCAAAGCGGGGGTTTGGAACATCGAACAGCTCGATCCTGATGCTTTTATGGCAGATCTCGCGGTTCATGGGCTACCTTGGCAAGTCATGGAATTGACTGCGGATCAGGCCACTGCGTTGCAAATCGCGTGATTTCAGGTATTCACAAAGTAGTTTTAGATTTATAACCGACTGTCCAAAATTCCCCTTGTCAGCATGAATCAGCCATCCCACTCTCAACCCATGAATCGGATCAAAACCCTCTCTTTGCCGCTCATTTCCGCGATGCTTGCCTTGGCGGCATTGCCTGCAAATGCGCAAATCGCCTTGGATCTAAGCAGCCGCGCCACCTACCGACAGTTTGAAGGCCAAGATACCATGACCTTCTCAGGTGGAAGTTTCGACATCAACTTCACCGACGGCAGCGTCATCAGCATCGGCGGTTGCAACTTTATTAAGTATTACCCGCCAGGCTTTTTCCTCGGTATTTGCACGCTAGGAACTACGGGATTCTTAACCTCGGGAACCGTCAATGGGGCCACCCTCGCTTTCCCTTACCTACTGGTGACCAGCGTGAACCCGGCACTGGTAGTCGCCCCTCGCCATGCCGAACTGGTTAAACTCTCCGCCGCACCGGCATCAAGTTTGCCAAGACCTGCGGGCGGATTCACTGACCATAGTGCCTCGCTTTATTTCAACCTGAACACGGCCGGCAGTATTAGAGAATATATTCTAACCCGCTACGATGCTACAAGGGCTTACGACAAGAGCCAACGTGACAAGTTCCATGAACAAATCGTCCCGGGGGTCTATCACTACTCGTTCCCGCGTTTGGTAAACCCCATCCTGCCCGCAACAATCTCAGCGACGATCTATCCGATGGCCGAGGGATTCGCCAAACGCAATAACGTCGAGCAAGGATTCAAGTTCATGAACGTCAACGGTAACAAATTCGACAAGAATGGATTCGTGGAGTTGAGTTATATCCGGCCGAATACTATCCAATGGAACCAACTACCACCCTCCGTCGTGTTCCCGAGGGTGGATGGCCTCTATTTCTCAATCCGGGTCATCAGCGATGAGAGCAATCCGAAGTCTCCGACCGTGCTGGTGGATAAATTTAGTAAAAAGCAACAAGCCATTTTCCCGTCATTTACCAATGATGGAGATCCACGGGTCTTGCTGGCCAGTCCGTTAGTCAGCCAGTTCGTCACCCCGCCAGTCTTCGCGGGCGGCACCAAGGGAGTGGTGGAAGTGCAACTGGCAAGAAATTTCCAAACTGGTGGCGTTACTCACGATTTCTCGGATCGCAAGTTCCAGATTCCCGTGGTGGTCGTGAATCGGTATTCCGAATACCAAGAACTCATTATTGGAAAGCCGAAGAGCGACTCTGATATCCTCAAAGACACCGACGGTGACGGCTACAACAACTTGAATGAATGGATCCTCGATAGCAGCGCGGTTGACGCTGGTAGCATTCCGGTCGCACCGGTAGCGCAAAATGTTCCAATTGTGTATGACTTTGACTATATCGATTATTTCTTTTTCTTCGGCTCGACTCGCATCGTTCGCGATCAATACTATGGTTTCACCATTGACCAGAAATTGGGAACCAAGCCGGGAATTGTTTACACACTTCAGCGCAGCAAGGACAAAGGGAAGACGTGGCAGAAATTCGTATCCGATACCAGTTGGTCGGTTCGCAAGATAGTTCTCGCACCAGGAGTCGGCTCCGCGAAAGCGAATACTCCGAAACGGATTCAAATCTGGGTCGAGAGCAAATACAACATCGCTGGCACACTCATTAAACGTCCTGGACTTGAGACCCAAGGGGCGCCTCCAGGCACTCAGAATGACATTTACCGGGTGAAGATTACTTTGGCTAAGTAAATGCAGTGGGATGAGGTTTCCTCACAAGACCATGCAGGTATCTCGAAAGGTTGCGTTTACAAAGTGAGTTCGCCGTTGATGAGTTCAGACATGATCGATACCGCTGAGCGGCTTGTCACTCATCTTGAGAAAAGTCGTGAGGGTTCCACCACTCCGGTTTGTGCGATCGATACCGAGGCAGACAGCCTTCATCGCTATCGCGAATCACTTTGCCTCATTCAGTTTGCGGATCGCGGCCAATGCGTTCTGATAGATCCACTGGCGATTGATGATTTATCCTCACTGGGATCTTATCTATCGGAAGCCACCGTCTGGATGCACGGTGCCGACTATGATATGACGATGTTCAAGCGGCAATTCGGTGCGCTTCCGGCGGTAGTTTATGATACCCAGATCGGTGCGAGGCTACTCGGCGTGCGACGCTTTGGCTTAGGTGATCTCGTGAACCACTACTTCGGCGTGGAACTCTCTAAATCGTCGCAAAAAGCCGACTGGGGGAAACGTCCGTTATCTCCCAAGATGATCGAGTATGCACTCAATGATGTGCATTACCTTTTGGAAATGGGCGATATTATCGTCGCCGCGCTCAAGCAGTTAGGTCGCCACGAATGGTTTGAGGAAAGTTGCCTTGCTGCCCGCCAACGGGTTCTCGACAGAGATGATTCAAAAGAAGAAATCTGGCGGGTGCAAGGCTCCGGGAAACTTGCACACTATGGCTTGGCCTGCCTCAGAGCACTTTGGCAATGGCGGGACGGTGAAGCGAAAGCATGGGATCGCCCATCGTTCATGGTCGCTCCTAACCGCCAGCTTCTGGAATGGAGCATCGATCTGGACGCTCAAAAAACCATTTCACTTCCTAACCATTTTCGCCCCGAACGGGTGAAACGGTTCCGAACGGCCCTTGCCGCGGCTCAAGAACTTCCCGAATCAGAATGGCCGGAACGGCCTGCCGCCAAACGTCGGAAGCGGGATCGCGACTTCGAACACAAAGTCGATCTCCTCATCAAAGATCGCGAACGAGCGGCCGCGAAGTTAGATATCGAAGGCTCGTTAATCGCGCCTCGGGCGACCCTGGAATCTCTCGCCGCTGGCGACGTGCTGGCTGCGGATGTACTTCTCAACTGGCAGCGCGAGTGCCTCGGCATGAACGGCTGATAGATACCTCGCATGTTGCCCGCCTCGACTCCCGCTCCTAATCCACCCGAGCGGCTGGCTTTTGGTCTGTTCGGGTTGTGGGTTCACCTTGTCGGCAGCCCCTCGACATGTCGGCGTGAGTGGGCCATGTCCGTCCTGCGGAGCACGGGTCAATGCACCGGGACATCCGCTACAGATGGACTTGTCTCCCGCCAACCTGCCCGGATCTGACTTTGCCACGGTTCGTCCTTTGTCGGCATCGCCCAGCCATCGCAGAGGCGGGATTGTGGCGGACTCGGCAATCAACCATCAACATTCTGAGCGGAGAGAAACTGCAAAGAGTTTGTGGATCTTCGCGTTGTTTATTTTAGTCACTGCTGCCTGCTTGCTGGTGACGTGGTTTCTTAAAAGCTGGATCAGCAAATAGAGTGACTCCAAATGACTCATGAAACGTGAGTGATGGTCTATCTCGAGGAGTCAAAAAAAGGCACTCTTTTACGACGAAGTTCCTTGTCTCCCAAGGCTGGATTTTAGACCCTTTGGCCCCACCATGTCCGAGACTCCGATCGAGCCTGAAAAGGCCCAAACCCAAGTTGCCGTAGAACAGCAATACGATGCCGCGCAAATCGACAAGCTTGAAGGGCTCGATGCCGTTAGAAAGCGGCCAGGTATGTATATCGGAGACCCCGACGAGCGCGGCCTTCATCATTGCGTATTCGAGGTTCTCGACAACTCGATCGACGAACATCTAGCCGGCTACTGCAGCCGGATTAAGGTGGCCATTCACGTTGATGGCTCCGTTTCCGTCTCCGATAACGGTCGGGGTATCCCGGTGGACATGCACTTGAAATTTGGTATGCCCGCTGTCGAGTTAGTTCTAACCAACTTGCATGCTGGAGGCAAGTTCGGCCAAGGTGCCTATAAATATTCCGGTGGGCTTCACGGCGTCGGCGCGAAATGCGTCAATGCCCTATCAGATTGGTTCAAGGCGGAAATCATGCGGAATGGCAAAGTCCACTTGATTGGCTTCGAGCGTGGTAAAACAACTATACCATTGCATGTCATCGGTGAAGTAGATCCTGGCAGGACGGGAACTATGATCACCTTCTTCCCGGATGCCACCATCTTTGTTGATACCATTGAGTTTAAGTTTGACCGCCTTTCCACTCGTCTCCGCGAACTTGCTTTCCTTAACCCCGGTCTAACTATCGACCTCGAGGACGAGCGTCCTGAGTCTGCGAAGAAGACCACATTCTTCTATGCAAAAGGCATCGAAGAGTTCGTCGCCCAGCTCGGCGAAAACAAGACGCTCATCCATGACGAGCCTATTATCCTTCATGGCAAGCGCGCCATCGACCTCGATTACGACGGCAAGAAAACCACCGACGATGTCTTCGCCGACGTGGTCTTCCAATACAACGATTCCTATAACGACCAGATCCTCTGCTTCGCCAACTCCATCCCTAACGGCGACGGCGGCACCCACCTCACCGGCTTCCGCACCGCTCTAACACGAGGCATCAACCAATACGCCAAGGTCAACAAGATCCTCAAGGACAAGGATCCCGCCCTAACTGGCGACGATGTCCGTGAAGGTCTCATTGCGATCATCTCGGTGAAAATGCCGAACCCACGCTTCAGTTCCCAGACCAAGGACAAACTCGTCAACACCGAGATCGAAGGCGTGATCTCATCCATTGTTTATGAAGGGCTGATGCAGTTCTTCGACGAAAACCCCGGCCTTGCTAAGCGGGTCATCGAAAAATCCGTCAACGCCGCCCGCGCCCGCGAGGCTGCTAGAAAAGCCCGCGAGACGGTCCGCAAGTCTGCGCTATCAGGCGGCGGTCTCCCTGGCAAACTCGCCGACTGCTCCGAGCGCGATCCCGCCAAGTCCGAACTCTATATTGTCGAAGGTGACTCCGCTGGTGGTTCCGCCAAACAAGGCCGCGACCGGCGGACGCAGGCGATTCTTCCCCTCCGCGGCAAGCTCATCAACGTCGAGAAATCCCGCCTCCACCGCGCCCTCCAGAACAAGGAAATCCAGTCGATGATCACCGCCATCGGCGCGGGTATCGGCGATGGTGAACAAGAAGGCGCCTTCAACATCGCGAAAGTCCGCTATCATAAAATCGTCATCATGACCGATGCCGACGTGGACGGCTCGCACATCCGCACCTTGCTTCTAACGTTTTTCTGCCGCCACATGCCTGCCCTCGTGAAAAGCGGCTACCTCTACATCGCGCAGCCGCCACTTTATTTAGTGAGTCGCAAAAAGCGCCAAGAGTATGTGCAAGACAACGACCAGCTCAACCGCATCCTCATCGACCTCGGCGCCGGCGAAGTCGAGCTTCGCACCTTCGACCAATCCCGCAGCTTCACCGCAGAAGAACTCAAGGTCATCCTCGAAAACCTCTCCTCCCTCTCCCGCTTCTCAACCACCATCGAAGGCAATGGCGGCAATTTCAAAAACTATCTAGCAGCCCGCATCAACGGAGTCCTGCCAGAGTTCATGATCCGCATCCGCACCGGCAATGATGAGAAACTCACCTATTTTTCAAAAGAGGCCGATCTCCGCGCGTTCGCCGCCCAAAACCGCGACCTTCGACTGTTCGATGAAATTCTAACTGAGGAAGAAATCGCCGCCCACACTGGCCCATCCCGCCGCGCGAACCTCCACGAACTCCACGAGTCACACGCCATCGCCCGGATCTTCTCGCGCCTAACGGAATGCGGCATCGACACCGCCGTCTTCTTCAACGACGACATCCCGATCTTCGAAATCGTCGAAGGCGACGGCGATAAACAAAAGATCACCCCGGTTTTCGCCGTGCCTGAAATCCTCTGCAAGGTTCTCGAAATCGCCAGCCGCGGCGTCCAGATCAAACGCTTCAAGGGACTCGGCGAGATGAACGCCAAGCAGCTATTCGAAACCACCATGGACCCTGAAGTCCGCCAGTTCCTCCGCGTCCGCCTCGATGAAGATAACGCCGTGGAAGCGGACAAGATGTTCGACGTCCTCATGGGCGACATCGTCGAGCCCCGTAAGCGGTTCATCGAGGACAACGCGCTGAATGTGAGAAATCTAGATGTCTGATGATGTTCCATTGTTAACCAAGGAACGGATTCTTGCCGCCTTGGACGCATTGAATAGCCGCCTTAAAGAAAAAGGCGTCACGGGTGAGCTGTGTATTTTTGGTGGAGCCACGATGATTCTAGCATTTGATGCGCGGGAATCCACTCGTGACATCGATGCGGTTTTCGTTCCAAAAACTGAGATTTACCATGCTGCCGAGGTGATTGCTCATGACATGGAACTCCCTCTTTCCTGGTTGAATGATGCCGTGAAGGGATTTGTGTCTGCCGAGGGAGAGCTAACGGAAACCGGAATGCCACAATGGGAAAACCTCCGCATTCTCCGCCCGTCCACTCGATATCTCCTGGCAATGAAGTGCATGGCCAGCCGTGTGGCGGACTACGATGGCACAGGTGACAGAAGCGACATCATTCACCTTTGTAAGAATCTTGGAATCACGAACGCAGATGAAGTATTTGATCTGGTAGAGGGTTATTATCCAGTCTCGCGAATTCCGGTGAAAACCCAATTCCTCATCACTGAACTCATCGATGAGTTGAAAGGACGCGTCTCATGATTGCGGTTGCCATACCCATGCGTGAGCTTTTTGCAAATACAGAATCAGCGGAAAGCTTTAGCTACAAACTTCGCGATTTTTTGGATCGCTTCCGGGATGCGCCGTCTTCCGACCTGATTCGGGACGAGCCCGAATTTCTCGCTGCCATACTCAGCGATCAAGGCCGTGCAGACGCCTACCTAGCGTCCACCGCCGCTTGGCTGGCTAAAAAGCACAACTTGCCCACTCCTCCGTGGGCGAGAGGTATAGCCAGATGCCTCGAAAAACCTTGGTTTGCCGCCCGTTCACATAATTTAAAAATGGTCCTCCTCCAGGAAAGCCCCTCGGAATTCCGTCTCCGCAACCTCTTCGTCTCCGCCAACGCGCTGCACCGCGCCTGACCCCAATTTCCCACCATGTCCGAAGCTAACATTAAACCGATCAACGTCGCCGAAGAACTCTCGAAGAGCTTCTTGGAATACTCGATGTCGGTGATTATTTCCCGCGCCCTTCCCGATGTCCGGGACGGCCTGAAACCCTCCCAGCGCCGCATCCTTTACGCGATGCGCCAGTTAGGAGTCGGTCCCGGCAAACCCCACGTGAAGTGCGCGAAGATCGTCGGTGAAACGATGGGTAACTTCCACCCGCACGGCGACATGTCGATCTACTCCTCGCTCGTCAACATGGGCCAGCCATGGTCGATGCGCGAAATGCTCATCGACGGACAAGGTAACTTCGGCTCGGTGGAAGGCGACTCCGCCGCGTCCATGCGTTATACCGAGGCGCGACTTCATCCGCTTGGCATCGCCATGATGGACGACCTCGACAAGGACACGGTCGATATGATTCCTAACTACGATGGCTCGCAGTTAGAGCCATCTGTGCTGCCATCCGCGTTTCCTAACTTCTTGGTCAATGGCAGCACCGGCATCGCCGTCGGCATGGCCACCAACCTCGCCTCGCACAACCTGGGCGAAGTCGTCGATGGCATCTGCGCCCAGATCGACAATTCGGAAATCACGCTGCCGGAACTGATGCACTACATCAAAGGCCCGGACTTCCCGGTCGGCTGTGAAATCCGCGGCATCCGCGGCATCGAGGAGTACTTCCGCACCGGCCGCGGTTCCATGCGCCTGCGGGGCAAGATGGAAATCGAGGAAAACGCCAACGGCCGCTCGATGATCATCATCCGCGGCGTCCCCTACGGCGTGAACCGCGCGGTCCTCCAGGAACGCATCGCCGAGCTCG
>JAYVEJ010000662.1:0-3241 GCA_043748885.1 Luteolibacter sp.
AAACGGTGCGGGCAAATCCAGCGTGGGAATGGCGCTTGAGATCCTCCAGAAAATCGGCCGAGGGATCAACAGGGTCGGGGATCTAATATCTGAGGAAGATGTCAGCCGCGGGCGGAAAGA
Organism: Luteolibacter sp.; assembly: GCA_043748885.1. Lineage (GTDB taxonomy): Bacteria > Verrucomicrobiota > Verrucomicrobiia > Verrucomicrobiales > Akkermansiaceae > Luteolibacter. Next base: position 121 of record JAYVEJ010000662.1, read on the forward strand.
TCAGCCACTACGGCTCGAACTGGAAGTCTCACTCCACGGCGCGACATACAGCTATCACATCGCGTTCGAGCTTCCGCCAAATTTTCGGGAATTCCGGATACTTGAAGAAAGGTTGGTTGTGGATGGTGAAACGAAGTTCGACCGCGACATCGCCGATCTGAAGTTCCCCGAAAACGGCGGCGGGGCGGGAACGATGCACTTTGATTGGCATCTGGTATGGCTACCGGTGGCTCAGGCTAGATCGGAACAAGATTCGCTCGATATCTTCCGGAAATGGTTGGCACGCATGTTGATCATCCGTCCCTATCCTTTGCTCATCGATGGGGAATCCACGGGTGATACGCTGACACCTTCCCCCGATATGAGCAACTTCGGTGACTGGTGGAAAGGGGTGATGGCCCACTCACCGGCGGCTTACTCGCGCATCGACCGAGCACTCAAGCGCATGATGCCGGACCTTCTCGATATCAAGAATCCGGTGATCGCCAAAGATTCGCGCAGCATGGAGGTGCATTTCGAACAGGATGGAAAGAGCGTGACGATCCCGTTTCGTCTGCTCTCCGACGGAGAGAAATGCATGGCCATCTGGGCGCTGGTCATGGCGGCAAATGAAGCCTACGGACCGCTGTTCTGCTTTTGGGATGAGCCGGACAATTTCCTCGCGATCTCCGAGATCGGGGACTTCGCCACGGATCTGCGGCGTGCCTTCAAGAGCGGCGGCCAATTTCTTGCTACCTCCCATAACGCCGAGACGATCAAAAGCTTCTCTGCGGAAAATACCTACGTTCTCTATCGGAGGAACCATCAGGAACCGACCCAAGTCCGCGCCCTTGCGGAGATCGACTACGGCAAGGATCTGATCGGAGCCCTCGTGCGCGGCGAGGTCGAGCCATGAGCGCGAACAAACATCTGCCCCACCTTCTCGTCATCCCCGAAGACGATGCGAATCATGACATCATGGTGGGTTTCCGAAACCACTTGGCGGTGAATTCTCGGCAGATTCAGGTGGCGAATGTAGCGAACGGATGGGTCAAGGCACTCGACACATTTGTTGATGACCACGCCGAACTCATGCGGCGGAAGTTTGTCCAACGGCATGTGCTGATCTTGATCGACCTGGACGGAAAGGAAAACCGGCTCGATCACGCCTTGGGCAGAATCCCCGAGGATCTCCGAAGTCGAGTGTTTGTGATGGGGTGCCGGGTCACTCCGGAGAAGCTTTCCGCCAACCTTGGAATGTCGAAAGAGAAGATCGGAGAGGCTCTCGCCCAAGAATGCCTGAGCGGTGGCACCGAGGTCTGGCAGAGCGAAATGCTCGCCCACAATCAGACAGAACTTCAACGAATGCGAATGACGATCTGCCAGAATTTGTTAGAGCTCCAAGCATAAATCGGGGGGTGCCGAAATCAATCAGAAGGCACGCTTCGACGTCACCATCCGTTTACCGACTCACGAGCCCAGAAGGCACACACTTCCGAGGGTGGTGGCGTGTAAAAGCAGTTCTCCTCTCCCGCACTTCTTCCACACCTTAAAGAGACAATGACCGCACAGGAGGTGCCTGATGTTTAGCAGTGGCACGGGGCGAGACCTATTTAAAAAGCTCTGCGAAAAATGCCTTCATCGCATCCCACGAACGCCGGTCTGCGGCTTCGTTGTAGGCCGCGCCTTTGCTGTTATCATTGCCCGTCTCTTTCTGGGTGAATGCATGCACCGCGCCGCTGTAGAGGACGAGTTGCCAATCCGCCTTGGCGGCGGTCATTTCTTTTTGAAATTCGGCGACTTGCGCGGCTGGTGCGAAGGGATCGTCCGCGCCGTGCAGCACTAACACCTTCGCGGGGATCTTCCCAATCTCGGCGGCCATCCCCGCTGCCGCATCCAGCGAACCGTGGAAGGAAACCACTCCGCCGAGCCCAGCGCCGGACCGCGCCAGCTCGAGCACCCCGGTGCCGCCGAAGCAGTAACCGATCGCTGCGATCTTCGCCGGCTCGGTGTGATCATCCGCCTTGAGCCATGCCAGCGCGGCGGTTAGTCGCTCCCGATAGAGTGCGCGGTCGCCCTTGTATTTTCCCGCTTCCTTGCCCGCTTCTGGCGGGGAAGGACGGATGCCTTGGCCGTAAATGTCAGCAGCGAAAACGTTGTATCCCAGCTCGGCAAGCAGCCGACTGCGACGCTTTTCATACTCGGTTAGACCAGTCCATTGGTGGATGACGAGCACCGCCGGACGCTTGCCAGGCAGCGCATCATCGTAAACGTGGAAGCCTTCCAGCGTCGCGCCGCCTTGCTGATAAATGACAGCTTTCTCGACCAGCGCCGCAGGGGCAACGGTGGCGAGAGAAGTGGCGATGAGGAGGGAGTTGAGGGTTTTCATGAGCCGCAGCAAAGCCCCGGAGCGCTGCCCCGTCAAACCGCGAAACACCCCATACAACAATGCCGGATGAGCGTTGACGGGGTGGAATTTTTGTTCATGCTTCCGCCCCAGTCCGCTTCAGGAACCCCTAACTTATTTATCAAATGACCCTCATTCGTCGTTTCCTCACACTCGCCTTGGCAGCGTCGTTCGCCACCTCGGCCGTCGCCCAGGAAGGCAAGCTCAACATCGCCACGGTCGATATGCAGGAGCTTTTCAAGCACTACTACCACACCAACGAAGCGCAAAAGCAGATCAACGTGGAGCGCGCCCGGATCAACAAAGACAACAACGAGCGCTCACAAAAAATCCGCGACCTAGCAGACAGTCTCGCGAAAAAGCAAAAGCAGCTCGAAGACCCTTCGCTTAACGACTCGAAGAAGCAATCGCTCTACAAAGAATGGCAAGCGGAGCAACAAGAAGGCATCGCCCTCGACCGCGAGCGCCGCGAATTCCTCCAACGTAAAAACCAGCAGCTCAACGAGAAAATGGTCCAGCGGATGAAGGGCATCCTCGAGGAAATCCGCAAGCTGGTGGAAGAAAAAGCCAAGCTCGATAACTACGACTACGTCTTCGACAAGTCCGGCCTCAGCACCTCGCAAGTCCCCTTCCTGCTCTACACCAAGGACGCCACGGACATCACCTCCGCCTTGCTCAAAGATCTCAACAAAGACGCGCCTCCCGGCTCGCTGCCTACCGAAGACGATCTGAAAC
>JAYVEJ010000663.1:0-3235 GCA_043748885.1 Luteolibacter sp.
AAATCGGGGGCTTGTTTGCGCTCGTAGTTTCCGGTGACCTCGAACAGGCCGCAGGGGTGACCCTTGACGGCTTCGAAGGATTTGAGCGTCAGCGTCAGCGTGCCTTCGGCATTTCCCGCGACTAACATGGGCAGCGACTTGTCCGAGACCGCGAGCTGATCGCCGAGCTTGAAGCGCTTTTTACCAAACCAGAGTGAGCGGGGAGCGAGCGCGTAATCGACGAGGAGTTCATCGAAAACCGGCGAGAGATTTTGGGAGAGGGAAACGGCGCGGAAGCCCTCGCTGTTGTTGGCCTTCCAGACAGAGCCAGCTTTGTGAAACACCACGGGCTTGGATGGCGGGGCGAGCTGCTTGACGACAGGCTTTTTGGCTTCTTTGGAGTCCTTGGCCTGTTCGATCACCGGCTCGGCAAAGGTGGACTCGATCAGCCTGTAACGCACTTGATCGCCATCGCGCTCAGTCCGGGTGACGGTGGTGCGGGTGCCTTTGACGACGCTGGCTTGGTTCTCGATGGCGGAGGATTGCACCAGCCGTTGGGACAATTCTTGGGTGCGCGTGGTGTTCACTTCGAACTTGCCGGGAAACGGCAGATCCTTGCGAAAAATGACGCCGTCGGGAGTTTGATCGACAAGTTTTTGCAGCGTAGGATCGGGTTTGGTGTCGGCGGAGAGGTCGTCGTTGTTGGGGAGTTCGCCCTTGATTGCTGAGCTGGCCTTGTTAGCGAGATTTTTAAATTTGTCGCATGACAATGCGGCGAGACAGAGGAGCGAGAGCGGGAAGTAATAGAGTTTCATGAGTTCAAATGTGGCCGGAGCAATCGAGAGTTTGGTTCATTTCTGTGGCAGGATTTGCCTCGCGGGAAACGCCGACAACCACCGCAGGGACGCCGGCCACGGTGTTATGCGGCGCGACGTCATTGAGGACCACGCTGCCAGCGCCGACTTTCGCGCCAGTGCCGATTTCCACCCGCCCCAGAATTTTCGCGCCCGCGCCTAGCAGGACGCCGGAACGGATGATCGGGTGGCGGTCGCCGGTGGCCTTGCCGGTGCCGCCGAGGGTGACTTCGTGGAGAATGGAAACATCGTCCTCAATGATCGCCGTCTCACCGACGACGAACGAAGTGGCGTGGTCTAGCAGGATGCCGCAGCCGATGCGGGCGGCGGGATGGATGTCCACGGCGAAGGTCTCGCTGGCGACGCTTTGGAAATACAACGCGAGCCAACGGCGGTCGTCGTGCCAAAGTTGGTGAGCCACCCGATAGGTCGTTAGAGCGAGAAATCCTTTGAAAAACAACAACGGCTCCAGCAGCGAAAAGCACGCAGGATCGCGCTCATACATGGCGAGCAAGTCGCGCGCCGCCGCATGGACGGCGTGGGGGTGGGACTCGAAAACGCCTGTTAGGAGCGGCTCCATGCTGGTCCGCGGCATATCTTCGCGCGCCAGCCGGCGGGCCAACCGAGCACCAAGAGCGGCGGCGAGTGTCTCGCGGGAAAGGATGACATCGTGGACGAGGTGCTTGAGAGTGGTCTCTTCCACAGTCACCCGGCGGGCCTCGCTGCGGAGTTCTTCCCAGACTTTACTAACATCCGCGATTTTACCGGCGCACAGCTTGGCGGTATTCTTGCTCGCCGGGACATGTCCGGCCTGTTGGGATTCGCTCATGAAGATTTCACAGAAGTTGGAATACGCCTGCCGGGCGATGACCCAACTGGCAAAATTCCATGACGGGCGGACTCTTACACGGCTCGAGGAGCTTGCGCAACGCGAAGCAGTGTCGGGAAATTTTCTGGTGCAAATCCTCAACGATCTGCGCCGCGCCGGACTGATCGAAAGCCGCCGCGGCAAGGCGGGCGGCTACCTGCTAGGCCGCAGTGCAGACCAAATCACCCTGCGGCAAGTGGTGGACGCGGTGGATCCGGCGCTGTTGCAATGCTCGGTCACCCGCGACGGAGATTCCGGGCACGCGGTGCGGCGGGCCTGGGAGCAGGTTTCTGAAATGCTCCAGCACTCGCTCGACCAGATCACCGTGGAGAGCCTAGCGAACAGCCAAGGCGACCCGATGTTTTATATCTAATCACTCCCCCGCGCCATCCGGGTCACCTCCGCCGTGGCCAAGAATTAGTCAGTAAATCCTAATTATTTAGCTGGAAAAAAAAATCCGCTCGGGGTAAGGAATTTCAGTTTATTCAACCTTTTTCCTCCTATGGCAGCCTCCGCCGAACACACCCACCACATCAAAATCCGCTCGACGCAACTGGAAATGGCGTCCGCTGGAAACTCTAACCGCGACGAGGATTACGATCGCAAACTCAAGGACGCGCAGGACGAACTCGACCGGATCCAACTCCAGCGCGAAGATCTCGAACGCAAGAAAAGCGAACTCGAGGAACTCACCGGTCGCAAGCGCGCCTTCCTTTCCCAACAGGCCGAGCTTAGTGAAAAGCTCACTTCGTCACTCACTCTGATCGACCGCGAGCTGTATGAAATCCGCAAGGAGTCCGAGGATCTCGAGCAGTGCCGGGTGTGCTTCGCCGCGCACCTCGACAAGATCCAGAAGTTCAGCCCCGAGAGCTGGAGCCGCGACCAACTTTCCGAGAAACTCGAAAAAGCCTCAATGGCCATCGACATCGCGGCCGATGAATACGACCAAGCCGCCGCGCATTTCGTGAATGGCCGCAGCGGCGCGATTTTCGGCCGGCCCTCGAAGCGCAGCCGCAGTGCTAACAGCCGCCACGCCGCGAGTTCGGAGTTCAGTGCCAATCTCCGCAACGGCTTCGCCTTCAATCTGCCGATCCTCATCCTCGGTGGCCTCGCGCTCGCCATTTACCTCGTTAGATAACCACACCCCCATGAGCCGCGGCACCCTCCTCAAAGAAGACGTGGAATTGAACCAACTCCGCGAGGCGGAACAGCAGCTCCTGCAGCTCCACAAGGAGTACGCGGAAATTCCCAGAAAGCTCGCCCTCGAACTCAAGGAACGCGAATGCACCATGCCGCCCCTCGCGGAAATCGAGGAACGCCGGCTCCGCCGCCAGCACGAAGACATCGTTTCCCGCGGCCAAGTCACGAACATTCTCCGCGATCAAAGCCGCAGCTTTCTGCTGTTGTTGCTGCTTCTAACCGCCACCGGCACCTTGATCTGGTGGGGCATGAAATTGATGCAAGGTTGAGCTTAAACCGAAATCCCGCATTCCGGCCCTTGCGGGATGGCCGCATCTGCTCCAATCTCGCGGAT
>JAYVEJ010000664.1:0-3234 GCA_043748885.1 Luteolibacter sp.
TCCTAGCAGTTCCCAGCGCTCCTCCGGACAAACGATCACCACCTCAGCGATCAAATCCGCCGCCAGAAACGCGTCTAACGTCCGCCGCAACACCGGCACCCCGCCCAACAACGCTGCCAGCTTGTCGAACCCCATCCGCCGACTCGATCCCGCCGCCACGAGGATCGCGGAGCAAGTGAGCGGAAGGGAAGCGGCTGCCATGCGCCAATCATTAGCAGCCGCCCTCGCGCCACGCAAAGTGCCAATTTCACCCCCAAGGAGTGGCGATCTCCGAATCGCTCTGCCAATGAATCGCCGATGGAAATGCGCATTGGCTCACCTTATCGACTCACCATTGACTACGGTGGATCGGAGTCCGCCGCTCCTTGGTGGACAACCCCAAGGAAGGGCGATCTCCGAATCGAGCCGGATCGGGCTGACCGATTATCCGATTCCGGAGAAGATTGTGTCGACTTGTGGCACTCACCGCTTCCCCTTGGGCATCTTCAAAAACGCCTCGACCTCCGCGACCGGCCGCGTGTTGAACACATCCTGTTTCCTCAGCCAGCCCTTCCGCGCGAGCCTGACACCCAGGCCGAGGTGATGCAGGCCCATGGTCGAGTGGGCGTCCGGGTTGATGGAGCAGAGGACGCCTTTGTCGCGGGCGCGTTTCCACCAGCGCCAGTCCATGTCGAGGCGCATCGGGCTGCAATTCAGCTCGATGATGGTGCGGGTCTCGGCAGCGCAGTCGATGATCATGGCGTGGTTGATGGCGTAGGGCTCGCGCTTGAGCAGCAGGCGGCCGGTGACGTGGCCTAACAGGGTGACATGCTCGTTCTCCATCGCGCGGCAGATGCGGCGGGTCATTTCCTCTTCGGTTAGCGTGAACGAGGCGTGGACGGAGGCGACGCAGTAGTCGAGCTGGGCGAGCAGCGCGTCGTCGAAATCGAGGGTTCCGTCTTTGAGGATATCGACCTCGGAGCCGGCGAAGAGGCGGAAGTTTTCGTAGCTGGCGTTGAGTTGGGCGATGGCTTCGATCTGGGCTAGCAGCCGCGTTTCATCAAGGCCGTTGGCTTGGAACGAGGCTTTCGAGTGGTCGGCGATTCCGAGGTATTGGAGGCCGAGTTCCATCGCCTCATCGGCCATGGCTTCGAGTGAGTCGTGGCCGTCGGAGGCGGTGGTGTGGTTGTGGAAAGTGCCGCGGAGTTGGGCGAGTTCGACGAGCCGGGGCAGGGTGTGATCGGCGGCAGCTTCGATCTCGCCGCGGTTTTCGCGGAGTTCGGGCGGGATGAAATCGAGGCCGAGCGCACGGTAGATGTCGGCCTCCTCGTTGATTTCGAAGTTCGCTGCTGTTTCCCCGGTGAAGCCGTATTCGTTGAGCGAGAGTCCTTGTTTAATGGCAAGCGAGCGGATGACGACGTTGTGTTCCTTGGAACCGGTGAAGTAGTGGAGGGCGAAGGGGAATTGGGCGTTAGAGACGGCGCGGAGGTCGCACTGGAGGCCGTTCTTCAAGCGCACGGAGGCTTTCGTTTCGCCGCAGGCAATGATGGAGGCGACTTGCGGCAGCGTGGTGAAATCCTCGCAGACGAGCGCGGGTTCCTGAGTGGCGACGAGGAAATCGAGGTCATGCACGGTCTCCTTGGCGCGGCGAAATGAGCCGGCGGAGGTGACCCGCGAGATTTCTGGATGGAGGCGGAGGAGGCCAGTGATCTCCTCCACCAGCGGGGTGATGCCACCTAGCAGGAAGGTGTCGGCGAAGGTTTCGCGGAGGGCGATGGCTTCAAGAATCTTGGTCTGGGTCTTCGCGCCGAAGCCGGGCAGTCCGGCGACTTTTCCCGCATCGCAGGCGACCTTGAGGTCGGCGACGGAGCTGATGGTGAGCGCCTCGTAAAGGGCTTTTACTTTTTTAGGACCGAGACCGTGGAGGTCGAACAACTCGAACAGCCCGGCGGGAAACTCGGCGCGGAGTTTTTCGTAAAACTCTAACTTTCCGGTGCTGGCGAGTTCGTGGAGCTTGTCGCGCAAGGCCTCGCCGATGCCCTTGATGCCAGTGAGTTCGTTCTTTTCCGCGAGTTCGACGATCTCGCCATCGTAGTTCCGAACGGTCTCTGCGCCCTGCCGGTAGGCGCGGATTTTGAAGGGGTTCTCGTCCTTCAACTCCAGCAGCAAGGCGATTTGTTCGAGCACTTCGGCCAGTTTTTCGCGGGTCATGGGAAGAAGTTGAGGGTTGGGAGTTGATGGTTGATAGGAAGACGAAGAGAATTTGGAGATTTGTTATTTCATCACGAAATCTGCGACGACCATGCGGTGGTCGCTGTGGCGGGTGGTCACGGCGCGGCAGCGGACCGGGGTGAAATGGCGGGTCGCGTAAATGTGGTCGATGCGCAGGATCGGGAAGCGGCGTTGGAAGGTGTCTCCCCAACCGGTGCCGACGGCGGAGAAGGCATCTACGAAATCGCGGGCAAGCTGGCGGTGGACGATGTCGGTGGCGGGGGAGTTGAAGTCGCCGCCGAAGAGGGTGGGGGTGTTAGGAAACTGGGTGGTTTGTTCGAGGACTTGCTGGGTGAGTGCGAGTTCGCGTTGGCGGATGGCGCGGTTGTTGCGATGGTCCACCCAGGCGGAGCGTTGCCACAGTCGCAGATCGGTGGCGGCGGTGGCGAGGTGGACGTTGACGACCTCGATTTTCGCTCCGTTAGGGAGGAGGAGGGTGGCTTGTTCGTCGCGCTGGTTTGGGTTGCGGATTTCCTGGGTGATCTTCCAGCGGGTAACGAGGCCGTTGGTCTGGAGGGCGCGATAATCGCCACGACCGCCATAAAGTATGTCTGCGATTTGTCGCACTTGATGGGGCTGGATGTCTTGCAGGAGGACAATGTCGGGTTGCCACACGGCAAGGTCTTGCGCGGGATTTCCATACTGGAAAAACGCGGTGTTGAGAGTGATCACGCGGATGACGGCCTTTCCCGCGTGCGGTTCTGCTAGGCCGGGAAGCGGTGCGGGTTTCCCGAAATTTGCCAACACCCGAGCTTCATCCGCGCCGACTAACAGGGTGATGGTCCACACGGCGGTGATGACCAGCGAGAGCGAGGCGCGCAGGAAATAATAAGCCAGACTCGAGAGCAACAACCCGCACGCGCCCCACAGCCAAATGGGCATAACCGTGAACGCCGCAAAGCGGTCCGGCTGCCGCGCGAAACAATAGACTGTGAACAGGTGCAACAGCAGGGAAGTCCCCACCAAGATCCATCCGAAACGGCG
>JAYVEJ010000665.1:0-3233 GCA_043748885.1 Luteolibacter sp.
TTTCGAGAAGGCGATGGCGGCTGCTAGAACTTTGTCATAGGTGAGTTCTGAGTCGTCGGCACCGTCGAGGATGCGCTTTTTTGAGCCGTGTTTCTTGAGCCCTTGGAGGAGGGTCATGGCCAGCGAACCTTTGAACAACGAGCGCGAGGAGTAAGCTTCCTCGTTGGCCTGCCACAGGGCTTGTTGGAAAACGGCGATGCTCGCAGTGCCCGCCGGGATGAGTTTGCCGAAGGCGAAAACCGCAGACGGCAGCGAGGATTTGGACTCCACACAAAGACTGGAGCTGCGCGGGCGGTCGATGGCGACTGGCAGGATGGGCAGCCCGAAGGCGCACAGAATTTTCAGGTGGGCCGCCGGGATGTGACAAGCGGTCGCATTGCGGGCGGTGGCGCGGCTGGGGACGAAAATCAAGATGCCGCCGTCTTCGAGGTAGGGCTTGAGCTGGCTGCCGGCGGCGACGGGCGCGGCGTCGTCGGCGGAAAACATCGCGCCGGAGCCGGATTTCTCCAAGTGGGCGCGGAGGTTGGGATCGTAGAGCGCGTGTTCCTCGACGAGCCATGTGATCTTGCGGCCGGGGAAGAGTTTTTCGAAATGGAGGGCGAGTTCGTAGTCGAGTCGTCCGGGAATCACGAGGCAGCCGGTCGCAGGTAGGCGGTCACGGTGAAGGATTTGATTGGCAGAAGAAGGCATTGGGTAAATCGGGATGTGGACAGGCTCCAAGCCTCGGTCCGCGAGGATTTACGCGAATTTTTCCCGGCATCGCACGGCAATTTTCTGGAAAACGCTGCCGTTCAGTGCAGTTCCCGCGGCACGGTGATGAGGAACTTGGTCTCGCTGCCGGGCACCGAAGTCACGCTGATGGTGCCGCCGTGCGCTTCGATGGCGCGCTTGACGATGGATAATCCGAGGCCGGTGCCTTTGATTTCCTGCTGCGAGTGGTGTTTCTCGACCCGAAAAAAGCGCCGAAAAATGTGGGCCAAGTCCGCGCTGGGAATCCCGACGCCGTTGTCTGAAACCCAGATGCGGATGCTGTCGCCAGCCAGCTCGCAGCCGATCTCGACGCGCAGGCCGCTGTAGGGATTTTGTTTGAGCGCGTTCTCGATCAGGTTGAAAAGCACCTGCGTCCAGTAGAAGCGGTCGCCCTGCAAGATCAGGTCCGGGTCCGGCATGGTGACGGTCATTTCCGCGTGCTGATTGCGGATGACTGATTCGAGACGTTCGAGGACGTCTTTGATGCACGAGCGGAATTTGAATGGCTCGACCTTGAGCGCGTTCGCCTCGCCGGACTCGAGCCGGGAAATGACTAACATGTCCTCGACGATCCGCGAGATGCGGTCGGCGTGCTTGCGCATGATCGTGAGAAATCGGCGGGCCATTTCCGGCTCCTCGATCATGTTGTCGTCTATCAGGTTTTCCAAATAACCGTTGATGATGGCCAAGGGCGTGCGCAACTCGTGGGAGGCATTGGCCACGAAATCTTTGCGGACTTGTTCGATTTGGTGCTCGGCAGTCACGTCGCGAATGATGACGCGGGTGATCGGAGCACCGGCGGCTGGGTTAGAGAGTTGGGCGGCATCAATGATCCAAGCATTGACGCCGCGGGTTTCGAGATCGCCGCGCGGGGAGGTCTGCTGGGGCAAGACGACGCGCGACTGCACAGGCTCGCCAGTGGCCAGACAGCGGAGCAGGGCATCCGCCAAACGGGGATCGAGGAAGGCTTCGCTAACTGGCCGGTTGAGCAACTCGCGGCGACCGAAGAGTGCGCGCGCTGCTTCGTTGGCGAAGCGGATGTTAGCCTCCGCATCGACGAGCAAAAAGGCGTCGCCAAGGGCATCCAACAGGCGGTTGCGTTCATCGCGGGCCTGCTTGAGATCGAGTTCGAGGCGGAGTTTCCAAGCATTGACTTCTGCTTCCGATTGTTTGCGTGAGCGGCGGTGGCGGTAGCCGAGAATGCCCAAGGCAACGACTGCGACGACGGTGGCGGCAATGGAAATTTCAGTGGTCATGCGTAAGCTTTCGCCACGCAATAACCGACGCCGCGCACCGTTTCAACCCATCCCCCGTGGGGGCCGAGTTTTTGCCGCAGGCGCTTCATGTGGGTATCGAGCGTGCGGCTGTGGGTGGCGTCGCTGTAGCCCCAGACGGTGCGGAGTAGGTCGTTGCGATCTTGCGGTTTGCCCGAGCGTTCGCAGAGAAATAACAGCAGCTTGAACTCGGTGGCCGTGAGTTCGGCAGGTTCGTTGTCCAGATAGAATTTGAGCGAATTCTTATCGAAGCGAAACGGTCCGTAGGTGAAATCGACCGCGCCGGGCGGGGCATCCGTGCGCTTGAGGATCGCTTGCACCCGGAGCATCAGCTCCTTCGGGCTGAAGGGCTTGGTTAGATAATCATCGGCCCCAGCCTCGAGTCCTTGGATGCGGTCCTCGGTCTGGGCGCGAGCCGTTAGCATAATCACCGGCGTATTGACCGTGCGAGCGTCACGCCGGAGTTCGCGGAAAACCGAGTAGCCATCGCGGCCGGGCAACATCAGATCGAGCAGAATCAGGTCCGGCCGTTCGCGCAGCGCCAATTCAGTGCCCTCGATCCCGTCATGGGCCTTGATCACTTCGTAGCCGGCGCGTTGGAGGTTAAAGCCGATCAAGTCGGCGATGTCGCGTTCGTCCTCAACAATCAGAATTCGATGCATTGCAAATGAAAGTAGCGGGCTGCAAGCAAGCTCACGAAACCCTCGCGTGTGACGTTTTAGTCACAATAGATCCTTGCCGATGTAGCTGCCCGGCAAGGTCGTGCGGGCGATCCCGATTTTTACCCCGGCTTCGATTGAGGTATTCACGCCGGTGCGGACGCCGTCGCCCAGCACCGCGCCGAGTTTGAGGCGGCCGGTATTGACCGCTTTTCCTTGGATCATGGAAACGTGGTGGCGTCCGTCGTGCCGGTGGTTTTCCGTGCAAGTCCCGGCACCCAGCGTGACATGCGTGCCGATGATCGAGTCCCCGACATAACATTGGCGCGAGATATAAGTGTTGTTGTAGATGATCGAGTTTTTCACCTCGGCACCGTTTCCGACGTAGCAATTCGCGCCGATGCTGGTCGCCCCGCGGATGTAGGCATTGGGTCCGATTTGGCTGTTAGGACCGATGATCACCGGCCCTTCGATAACCGTGCCGGGAAGGATCCGCGAACCGTTCGCGAGTCGGATGCAGCCGGTCAAACTGGCCAGCGGGCTGACCACG
>JAYVEJ010000666.1:0-22127 GCA_043748885.1 Luteolibacter sp.
TCGTCCTCTGCGACGGATTCGTCGGAAACATCATGCTCAAAACCATCGAAGCCACTGCCAAGGCGGTTTCCAAGTGGTTGAAGGCCGAGATCCAAGGTAACCCACTGCGGATCGCCGGAGCGATGCTCGCCCAAGGCGCGTTCAAAGCGCTCAAGGAAAAAAGCAGCTACGAAACCTACGGCGGCAGCCCGTTGTTAGGCGTCAATGGCGTAGTCATCATCGCCCACGGCTCGTCCACCGCGCTGGCCGTGCGCAATGCCATCCGAGTCGGCTTGGAAACCGTCGAAAACGGCGTCAATCCACGGATCGAGGAAGCGCTGGCCGCTATTTCGCTAGCTGCTCCGACCGAGGTTTCGCTTCAGGGACTTTGATTTTCACTTCGCGCTTGTGGCAAGCCCTCGTGGGTTTCAGTCTCCCGCCGCATGAGTGATTTGATGGCCTCTTACCAAGTTTGCGTCGCAGGGACCGGCAGCTATTTGCCAGAGAAAATTCTAACCAATGCCGAGCTCGCGATCCAAGTGGATACCAGCGACGAATGGATCGTTTCCCGCACCGGCATCAAGGAGCGGCGGATCGCTGCCGACGGCGAATTCACCTCCCACATGGCGACCCACGCCGCCCGCAAGGCCTTGGAACAAGCCGGTCTCGCCGTCGAGGACATCGAGCTGATCATCGTCGCCACCATCACGCCCGACACGCCGACGCCGGCCACCGCCTGTTACGTCCAGCATAATTTGGGCGCCCACCAAGCGGTCGCATTTGATATTTCCGCCGCCTGCTCGGGATTTCTCTATGCCATGAAAATCTCCAAGCGCCTGATTGCCGACGGTGCTTTCAAAAACGCCCTGATCATCGGCGCGGAAAAACTCTCCGCCGTCACCAACTGGGAGGACCGCTCGACTTGCGTGCTCTTCGGCGACGGTGCCGGTGCCGCCGTCCTCCGCCGCGCCGAGCCGCATGAAGGCTCGATCCTCGCCACCGAGATGGGCACCGATGGCAGTCTCACCCACCTCCTCAACATCCCCGGCGGCGGCACCGCTTGCCCGATCACCCCGGAAAACGTCAACGACCACCTTTTCACCCTCACCATGATGGGCAAGGAAGTCTTCAAACACGCCGTCAACCGCATGAAAGAAGCCGCGGAAAAAGTCATCGAGCGGGCCGGCTTGCAGCCACAGGACATCGCCTGCGTCATCCCCCACCAAGCAAATCTGCGGATCATCGACGCCATCGCCGACCGTCTCGCCGTGCCCAATGAGCGGGTTTTCGTCAACCTCGACAAATACGGCAACACCTCCGCCGCCGCCGTGGCCATCGCCCTCGACGAAGCCAACCGCAGCGGTGCCTTCAAACGCGGCGAGCACATCGTGCTGGTCGTTTTCGGTGCCGGTCTCACGTGGGCCGCCGCCGCCATTCGCTGGTGAGGTGAGCCTTTTGAGAGTTGACGCGACCCTTGGGTCTCGTAGGGTTTGCCACCTTCAACGCTCGTTATCAAAGTCCTTCAAGAGCTTCACCCAATGGAACAAATGAACCCAAAACCGCCATTTTGACGGATTTGCTATATGTTGATTTCCCCACCCTTGCAAAATTTTCGTTTGGATTCCAACGCGGAGCAAGTGCTCGCGGCGGTCCTTCCGGCGGTGGATAAAAGCGAATATCGAGGTGCGGAAAAGCCCCCGGCGAGCAAGCGCAAGGTGCTCATCGTGCAAGGCGACTGGGAAGGCGGCATGTCGCGGCTGGCCTTGGATTTAAAAGACGCGGGCCACCAGGTGGGCAAGGTTTTCTTTTGTGCGCCGGACCTGATTTATAAGTTCCGCGGGATCCGCACCCACCTCTTCCGCGAGCCACTTGAGGATTTCGAAAGTTGGCTGCGGAACTTAATCAACCGCGAAGGTTACGACACGTTTTTTCTCTACAATCATTACCGCCCCTACAACCAAGTCGCTTGGAAAATGGCGGCCGAACTCGACTTGGGATGTTATGTGTTTGAGTTGGGATTGATCCGGCCTAACTGCGTGACGGTGTTTAGCAGGAAAGCCCTCCCCTTGCCGACCCTCGCCAAGGCCTGGACCAAGCTGTTAGCCGGTGGCCATCCGCCGCGCCCGGTGGAGACTCCCAGCGAGCTTTGCCAAGTCAGCACCCCTGCCAAGTTGTTGGCATTCTGCTCGAATTTTTTCCTCAGTCGCATCACCTCACCGCTGTTCCCTAACTTCGTGGACCAGCGGGAGATGAAGTTATGGAGTCACTTCAAACATGGCGTGATCCATCTCTGGCGTTTCATCGAACGCGGCAGGGACAGCGAGTTCGATCCACTATTCGCCGGGGAAATGTCAGGCACATATTATGCCGTGCCTTTGCAAGTTCATAGTGATACTCAAATCACCATGTGCTCAAACTTCAAGTCCATCGAGCAATTCATCAAGAAGGTGGTTAGTTCATTCGAGCACTATGCCCCCGCAGATACTAAACTGGTCTTCAAAGTCCATCCGATGGATCGCGGTTATAAAGACTATACGGATCTCATCGCAGGCCTAGATGCCCGCCTCGGCGGAGGGCGCATCCTCTATGTGGATCGCATTCACTTGCCCACGCTGCTCACCCATTCCCGCGGCGTGGTTAATATCAACAGCTCGGTGGGTATTTCAGGGCTGGTCCATCATGTGCCGGTGATTACCTTGGGGAGTGCGGTGTATGATCTCGTGGATCTGACCTATCAGGCAGGGCTCGATTCTTTTTGGACCCACGCCGAGAAACCGCGGAGCCAGCGGGTCTCGCATTTCATCAACCTGCTACTGCAGACCAGCCAAGGCCGCGGGACGCTTTCGCAAAGATGCTTCGATGTCCCGAGCCGCTGCCGGATCCAGTGGCCGGAGCCGTTTCAAAAGGAATTTTGGTTGACCCCGTCCGCGCTTGCAAAGAATGATTATGACGTCAGTGAAATCACCAGCGAATCGTGGAATATTCCCTCTTAACCGCTAACACTAAATATTATGAAACTACACAATCACATCAGCCTATCTAGGATCGCAAAAACTCTGCTCGCCTGTGTCGGACTTCTTGTCGGCAGCGTTACTCATTCTGAAGCGAGGGAAGTGAGCGTCTATCTCACCAGTCAGCGTTTTGGAAATGGTGAGACTATTCACGCTACCAGTGGTCAGAGAAAGATTCCTGCTGCCAATGCATATACCTATCAATTAAGTGGCAAATTGCGTGGCCAGGCTGGCAAGCCGATTGCCTCTATCGTGAAAAATGGCACAGATATTGCCAAATTCGTGGACTACGTTTCCCCGGGGAATTCCAGTTTTCTATCTGGTTCATTTCCCAACCCAAGCGGGATACTCCCCGCAACCGTTCTCAATAAGAAAATTTCAGGAGTTCGAACCGTGAACGGACTCGGTAAAGTCACGATCTCATTGGTGATCGTTGGGAAAATACTCGCTGACGGCGAGTGTGTATTGGATGTTACCAATGTTAAAATAAAGTCAACCTCTCAACAGAACCTAGGCTCGATCATTTTCACCAAAGGAGCCAAGTTAAGCATTGAAACGCCGTTATGATGGGTAGATGTTTGCGTATTTGAGGAACTGCTTCCAGTGGATTCAATAAGTCACCGCAATTGGTCAACTGCAACAAGCACGATTGAATTTCGGAGACCGAATATTGAGGCTCAGTAAAAATCCCCAAACGAACGAAACCGTTGAGTAATTTCAATGGACTCCAATATTCTGTCTTACTGTATCCAGAGGACCGCTAGGTCGGTAGCTTGGCGACTCGTCCGATAAATGGGTGAGTAGTGCTGATGTTTGGCGCTATGTGATTGGAGAGCCATCCTTCAACTTTGAATCATCTGTTTTGTTTGGATTGCCATTCCTCACGGATTGCTTCGAACGGATACCATTCATTTAATAATTGATAGTCTTTCTGGTAGTAAATCCGTAATTTCTCCAATTGATCGGCATTTAGGCACGAAACATCGAGTTTTGGGCCGCCGGATTGAGCGTGTCTAAATCGAATTGGTTTTTGTGTGATGTCAGATAGATCCTGTTCGAGGTCTGCAAGTGATTCGATTCTGTAAACTTTGGTGAAGATCTCAAGATTGTGGATCAGTGAGGATTGTGGCCGGGTGTGAATGAGGATAGATGGGATCTTTTGGTAAAGTGCTAGGTTGGTGATGAAGCTGCTAAGGTCAGGATCGAAGAGAAAGTGTTCAGGTCTGGGCACGAGATGTTGCTGGTTCTCTGCCAATGCTTGAATTGCGGCTTCGGACAGCTCACGATGGTGGACGACTCTGTTCGAAAATGCGGATAGGAATC
Organism: Luteolibacter sp.; assembly: GCA_043748885.1. Lineage (GTDB taxonomy): Bacteria > Verrucomicrobiota > Verrucomicrobiia > Verrucomicrobiales > Akkermansiaceae > Luteolibacter. The sequence continues at coordinate 4,314 of JAYVEJ010000666.1, forward strand.
GTTTAATAGGATCTCTGACAACCACAAATCGGAAGGCTGCGCCGTCAATCGGCACTGTTTTCTTTCGAAAGTAATAATGAATGTGTTGGTTGTCGAAAGCGGCCTGTTCGTAAGAGACTTCGTTTTCGAGTTCAAATAGCGCGTGTTTGATGGAGGTGTTGGCGATTTTTGGCAGCGGCAGGTAGCCGATGGAATACTTTTCACAGAGGATGCCTTGAGTAAGCTGGCGGGTGTGAGTCTTGTAGGTTTTTGATGACTTCAGGCGGTCAATAAATCTGCGAGCTGGACGTTTGAAGTAGTGAATTAAAAAGGATTTGATTGGGCCGCGGGTATCGACGCTGAGTTCTCTAAACCATTCCGGCTTGGTGCCGATGGCGAGGCCGAGGCGACCGTTGACGTAGGAGAATTTTTGAATGCGGCTCATGGCTGAGATTCGCCCCAAGGGAATGCTTTTCCCATCCCAGTTAAGATGAGTCACCATGATATTCTTGTAGCCATGAGAGTTGCGGTGCTTGAATTCTCGGATGTCGTCGTCTGCGATGAAGAATGAGTATTTCCGGGTGAGTAGCCAACCTAGGAAGTGCTTCATCGCGGTTTCCGAGGGGGGGAGGCAGTTGCCGCTAGTGATAAGAGAGACTGCTTCGTTGAAGTTTGCGGCCCGATGGCCGGTGTCGCGGAGGTTGTAGAACGCATTTCCGATGGTGATAGTCGGTTTGCCGTGGATGAGGGACAGTAACCCGACGCCAGAATTGTAGCAGATGGTGAAATCACAGGTGTCGATGACGGCGTGAACGTTTTCCTGGTTTTTGCAAGTGGTGATGTTTTGCACACTACCGGAAAAGATATCGTGATTTAGAGGATGGGCCTTTACGACAAAAGTAATGTCTGGATGGTCGATAGCGGTTTGACGGATGGCCGCTTCGAACTCTGCGTAGGATTGGCCAGGTCTAACAAACTTGGTCACAGCCATATCATCCGACAATTGGAGAGGGATGAAAATTTTGAGGCTCTTGCTGTGCGAAAGGTGGGCGTAAGAACGACGGGTCTCGTCGTAGTCGCTGAGGTTTTCCAGTGTCCACGAGCCGCTGCGGATTTTCGCGCAAATTTGATCCGCTGCGGCGATCGCGCGCGCGTCGGGGGCGGGAGATTCCGAATCATAGTTGATGAAATCGGGATCGTTGTAGGAGACGTCTGGTGCGTAATAAATGGTGGATGGAAGTGCTCCGCGCTCAACAACAACGACCTGAATTCCCGAGTCTTTGGCGAGTTGATAAAGTTCCTGAAACCGAGCGTGCGATTTCATGTAGGGGTTGAAGATCATGAACATGTCGATCTCGCGAGATAGGATCCGCTGTGTTGCGTTCTGGATCTGCTCATCTGAATCGTCCAGAATGATGTTTAGCTCGTAGCCGAGCGCGCGGAAGGGCAGGAAATACCCGTAATGCTCGGAGTCTTTACAGACACAAAGTGCTTTACGCGACCTCGGGAGATAATCCACCGAGGCTAGATTTGCGGGGATTCCGAGATATTTGGCGACGGATGAGCGGAAAGTATCCCGTTTCCAATCGTTGAGGCTTCGCCAAGGGTCGTTGATCGGTGTGGGATGCCAAAGGTGGAAAGCTTTGAAGCCATGGGTTTCAGCACGGAAAGAAATTGCTTCGCCGAGGCGTCGAAAGCCAAGGTAAGGGCGCGGTTTAAAGAAGCTGTTACGTGCGGGCGATTGACAGTCGGCAGTGATATCAGTCGGCAGTTCGGCACTCCGGGTGTGCAGGGCAAAGCGAATCATCAGCTCGAAGTCTTCCGATCCATGGCCCCTAAACGCAGAATCGTAGCCGCCAGACATCATGAAGAAGTCCTTGGTGCAAAGGAAGTTGTTGGAGTATGGGGCAATGAAGTCCGCGATTTCACCTTTGAGTCGTTCCGTGGCCAATGCTCCGAGTTGAGCGAGGTGGCGTGAACGGTTTTGCGGAGTGATTTCAGCGAACTCGGATGTGCGAGTTTCTGTCAGGTGGTAGGCCGGAAGATTGAGCACGATGTCGCGGATGACGGAGAAATCGTGCTCATTCGCATAACGCGCCAGTTCTGCGAAGTGGCCGGGAGGACTGATGAAGTCAATGTCTGTGAAATAGAGTAGGTCCGTGGCGGCACGCGACGCGCCTTCGTTCCGCGCAATGCTGAGGGAAAAAAGACCCGTGTCATCCACACGATGATAGGCGAACTCTTGGAGTTCACAGAGGCTCTTGACCATTTCCGAGTAGGCCTGCTGTGATCCGAAATCGATGATCAAGATACGCGGCGCAGGTTGGTAAAATCCGGCGAGTAGTCGCAGCCTGTCGATCACCCACGGATTGCTTTCATGGGCACGGATGCAGATGACGGCGGTGATGTCGTCACTGCCGTAATCCCGCAATGGGGTAAGCGCCCATGTCGCGAAATTACCAGACTGCTTTTGATAGGAAAACATTGGGATTTGAAAAGTTTCTGAAGGCTTCCGGATTGTGCATTTGTTTTGACACGTCCTGAAGGGGTAGGAGAAAATACCATTAAAACCGTTTGTGCAAGCGCTCCAGCGTCTTCGGGGATTGAGGTGCGCTAGATTTCTGGATCAAAAGACACCAGAAACTACTCATGAATCCCCGCAAGAAAGTAAGCAATACCTCCCTGAATTCTGTGGCGAGCGGGATGGCGGATTGGTCCTCTAGCAGCAGCGAGATACCTTCGCTGAATTGGATGAGGAGACGGGGCAGGAGTTGGTGCGGGAAGTCGACTTCGACGAAGCGGACGTCTGTGCAGGTTAGGCGACGGAATGGAGTGGGGTGTGGTTTGGACATCCCAGCGAGGATGCACGGTCAGCGTAGATTGGTAGTAGGTGGATCTGGGACATTTACGATCGTCCAACAACCGGGAAGTTTATAGGTTACCGCCCATCCCCCCCCCAAGATACACAGTGGCCGACCGCCCTCGCAAAACACCGTCTTTTAGACATCTTTTTTAAGTGGAGTCGCTGGATTGAAGTGAAAGTATAACTTCTCAAATTACTTCCTCAATGGGAAAATAGTCATGAGGATTCTCGAAAGTACTCCAGATGTATCAGACCCGAAAATTAATTCAGATTCCATTTCTCCGATGATATGGTCCTCAGATCTTGATACTGGCGGGACAAAAGAAAATTGCATATGGTGGCTTTGAGATTCGATCAAAGATGAAATTTCGTCCAGTCTCTTAGAAAAGATTTCAATGTATTTCTCTACGGAGAGATCTTCAAAGTAAATATGTTTTCCTCGTTCAAATGAAAGGTTTAAATTTCTATGATGACTATTGTAAATTGGAAATGAGAAGTTCTTCATAACTCCTTCGTCAATTTTTAGATTAAGGGGTAATCTATCCGTAAATCCCAAATGACTCAGAATCCGATTCGATAATTCTGCCATTGTAATTGAAGTGGGATGGTTTAAGACATGAAACAAACGATGCTTTTGGAAATTATTTTCAATAAAGTCAGACATGGGAATTGATATATCTTTGGATATCTCTCTTGATTTTGCCTCTTCAATTGAAGTCCTGACACACGATTCGGAGAACCAAGTTGGGAAGAGAGTCTCTGAGTTGATTTTTTTAGGTAATTTCCCCTGACTTCCCGAAGTCCATAATTTCCAAAAAATCCGATCAATGTAGTGGAGTGTTTTCAGGGTATTATCCCTCAAATAGGCTACTTCAGGATTGTATCCTGTGAAAAACAGTGATGGTATCGAAACCTTCATACATGAATCTGATATCAAACTAGTGATAAAATTTGAACTCAACAGCCCAAATTTCTCGGAAAGCGGCTGATAAATGAGTAAACCTGCTTGGCTTAACGAAACGGTGTGGTCGTCAATAAATTCCTGTGGCGACATTCGATAGATTCCGGGTAATTCCACAATTTCAAATGCGCAAATAAATTGGTTACTTAGCTTCAAGTAGCTTGGAAGAGCTTCGGCTTGGCAATTCCCTAGAATAATACACTGTTTTTTCATTTGATTTAGTAAGTAATGGATTCAGCAACTAATTCTAGTTTAATTTGTATCATAATTAGTCTATATGTTACCAAAAATTTTTGCATAAGCATAGGCTTGGCGCGTATGGTCAAGATTCTGTAGAGCATAATTTCGGCAACTACCGCCATATTCGGAATCGATGCATTTTTCAACAGCGTCACGCAATCCGATGATATCCTTGATAGATGTTAGATAACCTGTAACACCATCCACGACCAAATCTTCGATTCCACCTGTGCGAAATCCAGCAATAGGAGTTCCACAGGCAAGTGATTCAAGGATGGTATTTGGCAGATTGTCTTCGAGCGATGGCAGCACTGTCACATCGCAGGCGCTGTAAATCATCGAGAGTTCCTTACTGGAGTTCACAAAGCCGAACACGGTATTTGGAATATGCATCCCATCGGTCTCGTCACTTGAGCGCCCGATCGTAACCAAGTGCAAATCCTGCCTCCGACGACTCAGTGAAATCAGCATCATCAGAGCTTCTTGGAACCCTTTCCTCCGTTCGGCATGACTGTGGCAGGCGAAAAGGATGATTTTTTTGTCCTGCGGCAAACCTAGGATTTTTCTCGCCCGATTTTTGTCCCACGGCTGGTATTGCAACGTATCAATTCCGTTGGGCACGATCTCGATCCGGCTGTTGGCAAAAATCTGACTTTTTCTGGCCTCATTCGCAAGCCATACGCTCGGTGAGATGACGGTAATCCGATCCTGCCAGAGCCTTCTTTTAGCTTTAAGCACATCTTTCGGATGGTTGTTATAGTTATTGATGACTTGCGGGCAATTTTCGCAGTTGGCCGTAAAATGATCGCATCCCGACGTGTAATGACAGCCGCCGGTGAAAGGCAGCATATCGTGCAAGGTCCATACCACGGGTTTTCCAGATTCAAGCAACCAATGAATTGATGTCGGAGAGAGGAAGTGTGATACCCAATGTAAATTGATGATATCATATGCGATCACGGGTTTGATCGCGGATCTGCTTAGCGAACCCAGTTCGGAGGAAAAAATCGTCCCACCGGGATATCTCAAGTTGCTGCTATTGCTGATTTTCCAATTGTCGGATTTGAGTTCCGGTTCCTTGATCGTCGGTTTCAATGTAAAAGACGGTTCGATATTTCCATTCGCGGATGAAAACATGCATGTGGGAAATCCAATCTTGTTCAATCCACTCTGTAGTCTCAATGCGGCAATACCTGCACCTCCTGAAGGATTGGTACACATGATCGCCACGTTTGAATTGACTCTGGACGCATGATTTCTTTCGATTCTGGGCAGATGCGCTTTCGGCGGTCTCCTGAAATGGATTTCCAGTTGTGTGATATGCCTATCAAGGGTGTAATGCCCTGCTGATAGAATAGCGCATGCCCCCAGTCTGCTGCGGAGTTGTTCGTCACCTGCCAGTTTCAATATCGCATCCGCCAATGAGATCGAACCCTCGTCTCTCTTCACAAGTAGGCCGTTCACCTCATTTTCAATAATGAACTTCACCCCGGGGCAATCGTCGAAGCCCACAACCGGCAATCCGCATGCCATAGCCTCGACCAAAGCCAGTCCGAAGCCCTCGAAGTGAGAGGGGAATACAAAGATGTCGGCGGTGTTGTATGCGTCCTTGGGTGAATCCGTGCGGCCGAGAAGGATGCTCTTCGCATCAAGTCCCTTAAGCGCACAGTATTCCTTCAGTTCTTGCTTCATGGGACCCTCGCCGTAGATTTCCAAATTCCATCCGGCAATTCGGTCCTGAATCAGGGCGAATGCATCGATCAAAGCCTTGTGGTTTTTTTGAGGGACAAGCCTGCCGATCGTTACAATTTTCCTGTTCAGCTTCATCGCGTCCGATGGTGCTGGGTCGCAACGAAAAGCGCTGTCGATGAAGTTTGGCAGAACGAAGGCCTTCGAACGGAATTTCTCCGGCAACTCATCAATGAATTCGCTAAAAAGAACCGAGATTCGGTCACACATTCCAAGCGTTGAGAGCCATACTCTTTTTTCCCTGTCCGGGCTGGTAGAATACAGCTTTGAGTAAAACTTGTAGCTGGGTGAATTGTGCAGCGCCGCTATATGCTGTGGCCGACTTGGTTCTCCGGCAAGGGCCATTGCGATGTAGGGATAGGTGGACGGCATGTGAGATAGAACAATGTCGAAGCAGTTTGATCTGAAGAATCCCTTATATACCAAAGTTTTCCATTTATTCGCATCATTCAGCCATGCATCAATGTCCGCAGCTTCGTTGCTGTCCAAAGTTTCCCGGGCCTGTTTCCACGGTGTGTCCCAGTCTCTGGAACCAATCGTGTGGAAGTAGCGGCTGAGCGGCTTGTTCGCCAAATCCAAAAAGTCAATTCTTGCGTCGATTTCATAGAATGGTTCTCCCGAGAGTCCATGGCAGCAAATGATGGTAACCGCGTGACCCTCATTTGCCAAGCAGTTGGCCGCTTCGATGGCGATCCTTTCCGCACCACCGGCGATGGCGTTCAAATAAGTCACCGCCACACACACTCTCAGTTTGTTTTCATTGAGCTTTTGAGGCGGCGGGCTGTTCACCCCATTGAATTTTTGAGCGCTCTTGTTCACCGTCCTGACAAGTGCTTGCGCGTAAATGGGCTCGAAGTCTTGTAGATTCGCTGCCATTTCGAGGAGTCGAACCTGTTCTTGCTGTGGTTTCGCGAGGCCATTCCAATTCAAGTAGTATTTCAACGAGTAGAGTTGATCGAGACGCTTCTGATCACTTTCACCCAGATATTCAGTGAGCAATCTGCTATTTTCCTTTTTCTCAAGGGCGCTGTTAAATGATATGCCTCCTTGGGTCATTTCGTGGAGAATCTTAACCAACGGAATTGCAGTGCAACCGGCAAGAAACGCTCGAATCATCCAATCATAGTCCGATACAATCTTTAGGTCTTCGCGGTAACCACCGACCTTGTTGTAGGCGTCCCTCGTAACGAAGAATGTGCCGTGTCCTCCGGGGATGCCCCGAATCAACAGCGCCTCATCCCACTCCCTAGGACCATCAATCACTTCATTGTAGCCGCTTGGCTTGATGTAGGCGAAGGCTCCATACGAAATATCGATTCGATTCCGCTCGATGTTCTCGACTGAGGATTTCACCGCGCCACGGCGGTAGGTGTCATCGGCATTCAGGAAGGCGATAATATCTCCTTGGGCCAAGCTCAGGCCTTTGTTCATGGCGGAGTATATGCCTCCGTCGGGTTCACTGATGAAGTAGTCGATTTGATCTTCGTATTTCCGGAGAATTTGTATGGAATTGTCGGTCGAGGCTCCGTCAATGACGATGTGCTCGATTCCAGCCATTTCGCTTTTCTGGCCAATTGCGGAGTTGATGGTTTTCTCCAGTCCCTTCGCGCAGTTGCGATTCACCGTGATGATGCTGACCTTGGGTTTGTATCCATGATCTGCCGTTTCGGGATGGGTTCTTCTTCCCCCTTGGATGGAAGTTCCATTACTTACATTGATAGTATGTGATGTAGCACACACGATTTCCATCGGTTTGATCCAATCTCCAGATGTTTTCTCAAACCGAATCCTGTGTCTTGATTTCAGGGTCATCAGGATGCGCCGCTCGGTTTCATCCTGGCACAGCTCGGACAATCTCAGCAGCAGGCTCACGGAATCCTCGCGCCTTCCCGCGGCAATTGATTTTTTGCATCGATCAAAAAGGATGCTTTTGAGCACCCCTTGTTGTGACCGGCTGAATGGGTGAATGTGCATGTTTCGTTAGGTCGAAAGATTTTCGGGAGATCCTGAGATGCTGGAAGGGCAATGAGGGTTCATCGCGCACTCCTCTGCGGCTTCCCTTTCAACTTCGTCTTGGTTTTTTTAAAGTTGATTATTTCGCCAGCGACGGCGAATGGCAGCCTGATCCAGCCGACGGGAGAACGCGCGTTCCTAACGAAAGCGTTGCCGATTCGGTAGGAGAGTTGTTGTTTGACCCGCGCAACGGCCGCATCGCTCGCATTAGCGGTGCCCGGACGACCGGCAGTCTTGCTGGGGCCTTTCTTCCGCGGATCTTGGTTTTTCTGTGAGAGTTTATTTTTCAGGTGATCGCGGTAGCGGATTGTTTCTCCGATCAATGAAAATGGCATGCCCAGCCAGCCTCCGAAACTGCGGGATCTGGTGACAATGGTCGATCCCAGTCGATAGGATAGCTGCTGTTTGATTTGTTGTGCTTTAAGTCGCTCTTTCTCTGCGGAGAGTTGTGACTTGGCATTCAATTTGGTCAGGCGTCTGTTGTCCAAAAAGTAAGCTTCAAGTTCATCCTGTGTCTGGCGAAGTTGCAGGAGCAACAGCTTGTATTCGTTGTCACTTGCAGTTTGTTGCTTTTGGAATTCCAATAGGTGTTTCTCGATTTCGGAAATTCGTTCTCGAGATGAGGAAACCTGATCCCATGCGTGGGTGAGTTTAGTATAGGATTCCTCAGACTGAGCGGAGCAGCGGGATTCGAGGAGATCCTTCACTCCGAGTAACATCAGGGTCATTTCCGTTCCGTAATGAGGGAGAATTCTCGCTTTGATCGGGAGCGAGGGAGGACAATCGGGAATCGTGGAGTGATTCGTGCCATCAGGCGTCGGGCTCACGACTTCGTATAGTTCTAAAATCCTAGTCGCCTGGGTTTCCAGCGAGCAATTTTCCAGATTTGTTTGCCGGGTATGGTTACGGAGGCGCTGCCGGAGGGGTTCATCCAGGCAAAAATCGATTAAGTGTCGTGACAGTGCCTCGCAGTCTCCCTTTGGAGCAAGCAGGCCGTTTTTGTCATGAGTCACCATATCAGGAACGCCGCCCGTGGCGAACGCCACCACCGGGCATCCGCAGGCGAGAGACTCCATCACCACGTTCGGCAGATTGTCTTCCAGAGTCGGGCAGATAAAGGCAGATGAAGAGCGCAAGAGCTCTGCTACTTTTAATTCTCCCAGCAGCATTCCCAAATGGGTGACGGGAATTGGCAAATCCATGCCGCTCTCAGGGAGTTCCCCAAAAGTTTGGACGCGAATCAATCCGTCGGCCACCGCTGCTGAAAATCGAGCGTCCAACATGCATAGAATGAGAGCTTGGCGAAATTCGTTATAACCTTTGCGGAGATCTCCCACACATTGGCAGCCGAATAGCAAATCCACTTTATGTTGGTCCTCCTTCGGCGAATTCCCTCTAAACCGGTATGGGTAAAATACAGAGGTGTTGATACCGTAAGGGACGACGTGGACTTGTTCTTGGCGGAACACTCCCGAAGCGACTGCTTCTTCGGCCATCCAGCGACTCGGCGCGATAACATGAATCGGCATATCTTTGAATGCCTGCTTCTTTCGCTGCAATTCCAATCGTGCGAACTCGTGGATAGAGGGACCGATCTGTGCGCTGCCATCCCAATCACTTTCGTGCCGTGTAGAACCTCCAATGTAATGGCAGCCCCCCGTGTATGGCCACTGGTCATGAAATGTCCAGAAGATGGTTTTACCGGCCTTGCAAAGCTCCGCTATGTCTTCAGGTGCTATGAATTGGGCCACCCAATGGAGGTGGATCACATCTGCCGCTGCAATCCAAGGATGATCCAGAAGGGGAAGCGAAAGGGGAGATAGAGAAAACAAGGTCGCCCCCTCAGGTTGGGCTGGATTGACGAGCTCCTGATTGAATAGATCGAGTGCTTCAAAAAGCGGCGTTGTGAGACTCGATACGTCCCAGGTGACCGAACTCGGGCGGCGGCAGACGACCCGGGAATCGACACCCAGTCCCTGCATTCCTTCATGCAAACGCCAAGCGGCGATCGCCGCACCTCCCCATTGATCGCGGGTGCTGATATGAACGACGGATTTCATCTTTTTGGGAATCAGTGGCATGGTGGCAGCATATTGGGGTCGAGAAGAGAATGGCAATCAATCTGCAATCCGCTTCAGCCCGATCTCGTTCCCGCCGATTGCTTGTTTGCGAAACAGCGCGGCAACTTGCGGCCCTGAAAAGTCTTGAGCGGATGGAATGCATTCGAATCCGAATTCCTGCAAGGTGGCTGTGACTAGTGATCGTGTCGCGCCATTTTCAAATAGAGGTGCCTCGCTGACACGGACGGCGATCCACTCGAACTTCCGGACCAATGTTTCAGGAGTGGCTTTCAACGCTTCAACCTCGAGTCCTTGAAGTTCCAGCACTAAAAGATTATTGCATCCGTTGAAATGGATATCTTTACAGATTTCACCAATCGTGCAGGTCTCGACATTCTCCATTCTTATCACTTGGAGTGATGGTTGCAAACCAAGTAGGGCGGTAGGTTCCCGAAGATACAGCTCCTCCTGAGCCTTTGAATCCGGGTGAATGTTTTTGCAAACGTAAGCTTGGCGGATACCGGAATTCCCGGAGACCGCCATTTGTTTAACGACTATTTTTCCATCGTGACTCTCGAACTTTTTCAGCGACGCTGCCAGATCTGGTGATGGTTCCACCAGAAGAATGTGTTGCGCTCCTAACCGGCAATAGTCCTCGAACTCGCGGCATTTTCCCGCACCGAGATGGACGACGCTATCCAATCGATGGGTTCGCAATGCCAATGAGCGAATCGCGAATTGCAGAGTAGAATGATAACTATCACGAAGCCAAATACTGGGTTTGGTGCGGATCGCCACCACCGACATATCAAGATTAGCGTCAGGAGTAAAAGTGATTCCGTTGGCGAGAGAATGGAGTGGTCCTGCTAGGATGGATTCAAACTGTTGCTTCAGGGCTACGGCCACGCGGTCACTATCGAAATGCTGGCGGGCAAAAAGTTGACCTTGGATGCCGATTTCGTTGCGATGAGTGGAGTCAAGGCATAAGGAGATTGCGTTGGCCCATTCGGCAGGATCTTCGCCGTCCATTAGAAATGCGTTCACCTTATGCTCCAGTGATTCGCCGAATCCACAACGGCAGGTCAGTATGGGTTTAGCCATGGCCATGGCTTTGACTAATCGCGATGGAAGTCTGTAGCGGTTGAAACTATCCGGCATACCGGGTGAGCATACGACGTCGCAGGATTTGAGCATTTCCATGTAAACTTCGTCTTCAGCCACACCGATGTCGGTGAAGGTGATTTCTTTTCCTAGCTGCACTCTGGCCATGCGTTCGAGTGGTAGTGAAGAGCGGTCGGAAGTGACGACTAGGGCGAATTTCCCACCGGTGTTAATGGCTGCTAGATTCAGGGCTTCCAGGAAGGCGGCGTATTCGCCAGAGTAATTGTAGAGAGCTCCACCAATGAAGATGACCACGCGCGCGGGGTCGATGCCATAGCGTTGAAGAGCGATTTTCCGCTCCTCTGGAGTGAGTGGGATGCGTTGGAAATCTGCAGCGGAAGCTACCGGTGGTACGACTAGCGTGGGCACTTTGTATTCGCGGGCTAACCGCTCGGCGAAAGGGTGCCAGATGGCGGTGTGTAGCGATGCCATACGGTAGCAGACAATTCGTAGTAGTGGCTCAATCCAGCGGTTGAAACCGGGATCAAGGAAGATGTGGAGACTGTGATTCCAGTCATGACTGCGGAGAAATCGCGCTATTTCCGCGGTGGTCAACGCAGGATGATCCAAGGTGATGAGTTGCTCAGCAGCCTGTGAACTTTGCCGGTGCTGGTGGACTTGAATGTCGTCGTCCTCGGACTGCATGATGAAGCGGGCACCGGTGAGCACCACGGCTTCCAAAGCGGCACGCTGAGCTCGCGAGCGGACACCATTTTCGTAGATGAAATGGGGTGCAAAGTTGATGATCTCGCGGCGGATGGCGGCCGTTAGGCGCAAGCCGTCGAATGCTAGAGGCGTCCAGCGCACGCCAGATTCGAGCCGTTGACAAGGCCCATCTGCTAGAATCATCACTTCGCAGCCGAGCTGAATGAGTGAAATGGAAAGATTCTGAAGGTAGCGGCCGGTGGCACCATATCGGCCGCTGGGAATGACTATCAGGATTCTGAGTGGCTCGCTGGGATCCCGAGCGGACGGAGGAGGGGCTGGTGTTTCCGCCAGTTGGTCTGCGGCGGTGGGCGGTGTGTCACTGCTTGTGATGAAATAATTGATCAGATCCTCAACGTCCACGGCTCCCTTACCTGGAACAAAATAACGCGAATGCTCGATATAGAATAAATGAAAAACCTCGTACTGGGTTCGTTTCGTTTTGCGCCGTGGAATGATCGAGTGATCCGCAGTGAAACCCCATCCGGCATAGAAGGGGGCGGCGAAGCAATGGACCTTTTTGCCTGCTAACACGGCTTCGAAGCCGAGTTGGGAGGCGCAGACGAATACTTCATCGACCACATCAAATAGATCGAAGGGATTCACATCGAAGTCGATGAGGGTGAAATTCCGGGGTAATGGATTCGGCAATAAAGGCAGGAGGCTGGATTCGAAGCGACCGGAAATGACTTCTGGGTGGAGTTTCACCAAGATTTCGTGATCCGGCATGGCGAGCGCGGCTTCCAACATCCGCTCGAAGGTGCCTAGGCCACCGAGACTCCAGTGGATGGAGCTGCCGCCCTTTTTTTGGTCGATTAAAAGAATCCGCCGAGTGCCGTCTGCGGGGAAACGCGGACGCAGATCAATTCTGGGCGCGTGATTGAATTTGCTAATACGGTTAGAAACAAGGGAGGTGATGACGTTTTCCGCGCGGATTTGCTGCTGTTCTGTCAGAGAATAATCAGTTGAATTCAGCCTGTTTTCCAAGCAGGACGGCTGCGTGGTGTCGAAATAAATAATGTTAGGACAAAGGATGACTGAGTGTGCGGGATGGTCTTTGCCCTCGATTCCGGGAGAACTGATGAATCCCGAATCGAGGCAGAGGAGCGGTTTGCCTTCGGTCGCGGCGAGTTCGAGAATGATTGGGTTTTGGGCGGAAGGTGCGCCCCAGACGGCGAAGGCATCGACTTCAGGAAGCCGTCGCGGGACATCGGGTGGGGAAACCGTCCGCGCGAAATCGAGCATGGCTGCGACGTGTTGTCTGATGACATTGTGGCCTGCGGAAAAACAAAGCGTCCCCTGCCTAAAAGACTCGAAGTGGTCTTGGAACAAATGGGCAGTATGAGGGGAAGTGGAATCATTTCCTTGGGGCAGCTTCGTTGGCTTTTCCTGAAGGTAGGCAAGCTCCGCGAGACGGTTTTGCAATGCGGCAGAGTCTGGATCTTGGGCAAGGCCTTCGCGCAGTGTCTGCGCCGCCCGGTCTAGCAATCCTTCGTCCGCCAGCACCTGAGCCATCTGGAGATAGACCGGCGTGTGGTCTCTTTCAGGATGAGTGTCGATGAGGGACCTCAATGCGCCTAGCGCCGTGGCGGAATGCGTGCTTGCGACGAGGATGCCCGCGAGCTTTTCCATCAGCGAGAAATCGCCAGGATGAAGTTCGAGGCCGCGGCGGGTGATGGCTTGCGCCAGATCGAAATGGCCAAGGAGGCGATGGCAATCCGCTAGATTTCTGAATGCGGAAAGGGGAGCTGTGTTTCCCGCGAGATCAAGCACCCGCTGCCAGCGGGTCATGCGCGCGGGCTGATCTTTTGCTGCCTTGGCGATTTCCGCATGCTCGATGACGAGCGGCAGATCTGATGAATGAAGCATGAGGCCACGGGAACAAATATCTTCAGCGGCTGCCAGATCGTGCGAGCGGCGCAGGGTGAAAGCCACTTTGCGAAAATGCTCAGCGGGGCAGTCCTGTTCTTGTTTCCGGGTGAGGATTGACGACCAAAACGCCTGATCCCGAGCCTGCGCTTCCAGTACGGGATCGGGTTTGCCCGAAATGGCTTTCACCAAACGCCTTTTCAGCCGGGCGAATCGTTTGCCAAGACTGCTATTGTTCGTCGCGAAATCAGGCGGGTGTGGGATGGTGCGAGGTTTTTCCTTCACCGCAAGATCGGGTTGTTAGTTAATCGCGGCGGTGGGCGGATCGCGGGAAGAATCAGATCATGGAGAAGATGGACTTGGTCACGGCGCGGAAGATGAAGAACAGCAGTCCACCAAGGATTAGCAGAGTCACTGTGGCGTACGGGCGGCGCGGCATGCCGACGTCTTCGGGAAGGTAGGGGGTCTGGATGACGGTGATGAAGCGGGAACGGGCGATCGCGGTGAGGCGGGTTTTTTCCAGCATCGCCTCTGCCGCTGCACGGAGACGGACGGCAAATTCTATTTTATTGTCGAGTATTTTGAAGCGCACGAGCAATTGGTTGAGTCGGTCCTTTTCGGTACCGGAGAGCTTGGCGGACTCGACGGCAATTAATTCCTCCAGTGAGCGGAGTTGGCTTCTGAGATTGTCGAGCCGGGGAGAATTCGGTGAATCCCGCTCGATGGTCGCCAGCTCGGCTTGGCTTTTGAAAACCTCAAGCTTCATCTTCTGAACGGTGCTGAGGGTGGCGGAAATGGATTCCGTCGGGCTGATGAAATTGTTTTCGTTCTGCAGGGTGATCAACTCGACGTTCAGGTCATCGATTTTTTTTGCGCTTCTTTCGACTTCCGAGCGCACGAAGGTGAGCTGTTGGTCGGCAATCGCCTGATTGACTTGGTTGATGTAATCCTCCGACCGTTTGAGAAGTGTCTTGGCGATGGTCTGTGAGAGCTGTGGATCAAACGAATCGACGGTGATGACTGTCATGCCGGTCTCTTTGTCGAAATGGGCTAGGATTCTGCTTCGGTAGTAATCTAATCGCTCCTCAAGCTTCGCGTTGCGTTTGAGGCGGAAGACAAAATCAATTTTCGGCGACTGATAGTGTTCGATGAGTTGGTATTTTTGTTCCAGCTCGAGAAGGAGATCTGCCGAGTCGACGTAGCCAATGACGATCTGGGAGTCAACCGATCCCGAGTCGCTGAGTCCGGTTAGTGCTAACTGCGGGATGGCCACTTCACTGCCAGAAAGGCTCTGTTGAGATACCTTAAACTCGGCGGTGCTGATGTAGCGATCTTGAGTGCAAACCCATAGATAGACGACGGAGGCGATCAGAGTTATGAAATAGAGCAGGGCGAGAAATCGCAGGATCAATATCGAGAATCCGGCTTTTCGTTTGGTATGGATGTAAGTAGCGCTCATCAGTTTAAATCAAGGTGGTCTTCAGGCAAATTTTCGGAAACTTGGGCAGCGAGCAATGCCTGCTGAGCACGGCGGCGTGCGGCTTTTTTCGCGACTTTCAGGGCGTGCTTGGGGTCCTGAGCGTTACGATGGGCGCGGACGTATTGTTTGTAAGCGTCGATTCCTTCGTCGATGTCGGGGTAAAAGTCTGCCAGCCCATCGCGCAGGAAGAGGGCGGATTCGCAAGACTGCCGCAAGATGGTGAGATTGTGAGAAACGAAAATTAGCGAGGCCCGCTTGCGGATCTGGTTGAAGGCAGTCTCGGCCTTTTCCCGGAAAATGATATCTCCCACCGAGGTGAGTTCATCGATCAGATAGATATCGAATTTGAAGCTCATCGAGAGGCCGAAGCTCAACCGGGCGCGCATGCCGGATGAGTAAGTGTTGACCGCCATGTCGAAGTATTCGCCGATCTCAGCGAAGGCAATGACCTGATTCATCACATGCCGGATCGCGTAGGGCGTTAGGCCGTTGATCTGGCAGACGAACAGCACATTCTGGCGACCGGTGAGCGAGCCCTGGAACCCTGAGTTGAGTCCGAGAGGCCAGGAAATTTCCGAGTCAGTGATGATGGTGCCGCTGTCTGCGTCCTCGGCCCCGCCGATGAGGCGGAGGAAGGTGGATTTGCCAGCGCCGTTTGGTCCGAGCACTGCGATGCTCGTCCGGTCTGGGATGATCAGCGAGACGTTCCGCAGCACATGGCGCAAGCCACCGTTGACGGGATAGGCCTTGGAGACATTTCTAAGCTCGATCATGTTTGCTGGCTCAGGAAATTTCGGTTGCTGTGGAAAAGCATCAGTCCCAGTGCGACGACCACGATCGCTGTCGCGAACGGAAAGAAAAGATTAGTGCCCTCGGCATTGTAGAACGGGAAGAGGGCTTTCCGGCTCAGTTCGATGACATGCACGAGCGGGTTGAAGAGCAGAATGCGCTGGAGGCTCGCTGGCAGCGCGAACGTTGGAAACATCACTGCGGAAATGAAGACTAAAGGGCTTAGGATAACATCCACGACTTTCTCCACCTCCTTGTAGTGGGCAGTGGCCACCGCGAGGATGAGGCCCAACCCGCAGCCCATCAACCAAGTGATGAGGTAGCAGGCGGCCAGCGTGTCGAGGTGACCGAGCGAGACGTCGATGCCGATCCACATTCCGACCACGCAGAACACGGAGAAGGAAAACAGCGTGGTCATCAATTCATAGACAAAGCGGGCGATGAATGGATCGAGCGCACGCACGTTCGGATAGATCAGGAGTCCCTTGTTCGCTTTCATCGCGTTGATGCTGCTGTTGAGCGGGCCGGTGAAAAGATTGAGCAGGAGTTTTCCGTTGAGCACAAAAAACGGGTAAGGAATCTCTGGCACGGCACGACCACCGAATGAACCGATAAGAAAGCCGATGATGAGTACGCTGAGCAACGGCTCCAGCAGCATCCAGACGAATCCTAACTGGTATTCCCCGAAGCGGGTGATGACCTCGCGGTTGAACAGCGCCTTGATCACTAGGATCTGGCTTGCCCAAGCAGAGCGTTTTGGTAGCGAGATGGGGTTAAACATTGCGTGAGTCAGGCTGCATGCGGTTTCAGCGGAAGCTTTTTGAAACCGAGTATGCTGAGACAAAAGTGTACATGAGGCCGGCTTTTGCTGCGGGAACACCGTAGGCTATCAGGAGCTCGCGGAACGTCTGATCGGCTTGCGCACGGGTGACGCCCTTTTGGGTAAACAGCCAGTCGTGGAAGACGGCGGCCCACGTTTCCGGATGATCGATCCCCTCCCCGAGCGATGCTTTCACGCTGGCCGGAGCGGTGATTCCATTGGAGGAGTAGCCGGCGGGAACTAACCAGAGGCGACCACCGATATCGACAGTCCATGGCTTGCGGACTTTGTAGTGGCCGTTGGCAAGGCGTTTTAGCTCGGGAGCTTGGGGGCGCTGTTGCCGTGCGACCTGACGCTTCACAAGTCCGCCGGGCCGAGAGTCCGGTTGGTGAGCCGGAGCGCAGCCCGTCGTGAGGACGCACGCGATCAGACAGTGGCGGAGTTGGATCTTCACGGCTGGGGAAATGAATTGTTAGTTCTGGTTGATCCGGTTTAGGTAATACGCCGACTGCGTGAGTTGAGTAATCGGCAGAATTTGTTGGATCAAGCGGCTCCAACGGACGAGCGGTGCCTCCGTCACATAGACAATGTCCTCGCCTCGGATTGCGAAGCGTTGGGTGAGAAGTAGCGACGCCGGATCTTTTAGATTGAGGGTGTAAACCAAGTCTGGGTCGCCCTTACGAAAGATGAACACGCCGGAAGGGTCGGAACGTCGCTCGTCAAGCCCGGCCGCCGCGCCGAGTGCGTCGGCGAGGCTTGGCGCGGGCACCGGAAAGGGCACCACGACCGGCCGGTTGATCGCTCCCATGACGTAAAAGCGGTTAGACATGTCAGTGGTAACTGTAAGCAGGTCATCCTCCTCCACGGGAAACGCCTGCTGCCGGAAGCCTTGATAGTCAAAGGTGTAATCGCGGTTGTTGCGGCGCAGGGTGTATTTGTAAAGGTGCTCTGCCTCCCTCGGTCCTCCCGAGGCGGCGAGCAGATCGAGCGAACTGATGTTTGCCCGTTCCAAGGGAATCGGCCCCGGGTTTTTCACCTCACCGAGGACGTTGGCGGTATGCGGGACGCGGCTGGCACGGGTGACGCCGGCTTGGGCGGTGCTGGAAATAGGTATCAGTTTTGCGT
>JAYVEJ010000667.1:0-3230 GCA_043748885.1 Luteolibacter sp.
TTTTCACAGCCGTCCCACAGGAAGACATAACTTGCGGCGAAAAAGCGGGCTGGTGTTGAGTTGAAAACCCTGCCACTCGGTAGGGTGTTATGAACAAAACACCACCAGCCCGCACCAATGTGCTCGTCCTTAAGCAAATTCTCAACCTCATTCCTCGCGGAATAATCAACCGCCACGCCATTGAGACGGGCGTGGATGTCAAAGCCCGCACCTTCAGCGTGGTGAGTCACCTCTCGGCGATGCTCTTCGCCCAACTCTCCCACGCCATGGGACTCAACGACGTTTGTGACTGGCTACGCCTCAAGTCCGGCGTGCTGGCACGCTTCGGTGTCACGCCGCCCTCTAGGAACGCCCTCTCCCATGCCAACAAGGAACGCAGCGCGGAGTTTTGCCGAAAAACTCTTCTGGTCGTTGCTAGGCCATCTCCAGCACGCCCGTCCTAACTTCGCGGCAGGGCGCAAGGGCAAAGGTTTGCTGCGACGCTTCAAGGTCAGAGTTCATGCGGTGGATTCCACGGTCATCCAGTTGGTGGCCAACTGCATGGACTGGGCCAAGCACCGGAGGCGCAAGGCGGCCGCCAAGATGCACCTGCGGCTCGACCTGCACAGCTTCCTGCCCTCGTTTGCCATCGTCGACACCGCCGGCCAGCATGACAACAAACCTGCCCGCGAGGTGTGTGCGAGCATCGCCGCGGGCGAAATCGTCGTATTTGACAAGGCCTACGTGGATTTCGAGCACCTCTTCGACTTGAACATGCGCGGGGTCTGGTGGGTCACCCGGGCCAAGCACAACATGAAGTTCCGGATTGTCAAAAACCATACCAAGGGCCACGAGAACATTATCAAGGATCAGATCATCGCGTTGCAAGGAAAGCACAAGGGAATGATCCTGCGGCGCGTCGAGGCGTGGGTGGAAGTGGAAGGCGCGTGGCGGGTCATGGTTTTCATCACCAACCATACGGAGTGGAGTCCGCGCTCCGTGTGCGACCTTTACCGCCGCCGCTGGGACATCGAAGTGTTCTTCAAACAGGTCAAGCAGAGCCTCAAGCTGGGAAGTTTTCTCGGGCACAGCGCCAATGCGGTGAGATGGCAGGTTTACACGGCCCTGATGGTCTATGTGTTGTTGCGGTTCATGGCGCACCTGTCGGCATGGGGGCATAGCTTCACGCGACTCTTCGCGGTGACGCGCTCGGCGTTGGGGGAACGGTTCGACTTGTTAGCATTGCTGAAATCCTATGGGATAGCATCCGGGCGAATGAAAGTGATCGGAGTGCTAAATGAGGCGTGGTTGCCGGGATTTGCGCCTATCAGAACATAATCTCATGGGACAGCATGGCCCCGTTATATCAAAGATAGTTCGACGTTCCGCAAAAAAGTCGCAATCGGCATTTCCCCCAACCACGTTCAAGGCCTTGCCAATTCAAGGCTCAGGGCGAGTCATGCTCAGCCTGTGGGACAGCAGTGATAATATTACTATGTTTAGCCTTTGTTCGGAGTCGCTATTGCCGAATTGAATGACTCACCATGGCTACCTGAATAGTCACGAATGAATATCTTCAATCCGATCCCCCCTAACTCTAATCTCATTTCCACCCGCCGCCGAGGGCGCGGTAGGCTTGGACGACGGCGCGGAGGCGATTGCTGCGGGCGTCGGCGAGGTCGAGTTCGGCGGTGAAGAGGCCGCGCTCGGCGTCGAGCACTTCTAGGTAGCTGGACGCGCCGCCTTGGAAGCGGTCGAGCGCGATGCCGGAAACGCTTTTCTGTGAGGCGACTAACCGACTTCCTTGCGCGATGATCTCGCCAGATTCTGATAGGCAGTTAGAGCGTTGGCAGTTTCCTGAAACGCGAGCCGCACGGATTTTTGATAGTCGGTGAGGGCAATCTTGGCGCGGGCTTGGGCGGCTTTCACTCGGAAGCCAGCGCGGCCGGCGTCGAACAGCGGCCCCGTGAGCTGCGGGCCGATCGAGTAAGCGGCTGAGCCGGCTTGGAGGAGTTTGTTGAGATCTCCGCTGACCAAGCCGCCTTGGCCGGTGAGCGACAAGGTCGGGAAACGCAGCGCTTCGGCGACTCCGATGTCCGCCGTCGCGGCTTGGAACGCTTGATCGGCGGCGGAAATGTCTGGGCGGCGCGCCATCAGCGAGGAGGGCAGCCCGGCGGTGATCCGCAGCGACGTAGCGAGTTTCTCCAAACTGCCGCCGCGACGGATGTTTCCGGGAAACTCGCCTAACAACGCCCGGATTTCATTCTCTTTCTCGCTGATAGATCGCTCGGTGGCGGGGATTAAAATTTCCGCCTGCGAGAGCAATGCCTCGGCTTGGCCCACTTCGAGATCGGCGCTCACCCCGCCGTCGCGGCGGGCGGTCACAAGCTCGAGCGAACCCTTGCGGCTCGCCGCCGTGCGCCGAGAAATGGCCAGCCGTTCATCGAGGTTTTGGAGGTCGATGTAGCTGCTGGCGACGGTGGCGATGAGAGACGTTTGGACAGCGTCGCGCTGGTATTCGGCCTCTAGCAGGCGGGCGCGGGCGGCTTGGTTGCCGCGGGCGATGCCGCCCCACAGATCGAGTTCCCAAGCGGCTATCCCAGTTAGATTGTAGGATTGGGAATGGCGAGCCGCGGCGGACGATCCTTGCCCGGCATTTCTCGAGCGGTAATCAGTAGAGGCAGCAGCATCGCCATCGAGCGTGGGAATCCCGCTCGCACGGGCCGCTCCAGCCAGAGCCTGGGCTTCCTCGATGCGGTAGCTGGAGGCGACTAAGTCCGGGTTATTCGCCAACGCGCGGGCGATTAGATTTCGCAAAACGGCGTCAGAAAAAACGCTGCGCCAAGATTTGTCTCCGAACGACGGACCATGCGGCGCGGTGTCGTTGCGGAAATTTGTGGGGATTTTCACCCCCGGTGATGCGGGGTCCGGCCCGAGCACGCAGGAGCTGATGAGAACCACACTCGGTAAAATAAAAAGCGGACGCATGGAGAATGGAGATTCGGGAATGAGGTGCTCGGCGAGCCAGCTGGACAGTGGCGCAGCCCCCACATTCCGGCGGCACGCTAGCAACATCCTCAGGATCGCGGCGAGCAGGAATTTTTGGGAGGAGGGTTGTTAGTTTTGGTCGGCATCAACACACGAATTCGCATTCCACTAAGAGGCTGTCTGAAAATTCAGGTTAGAATGGCTTGCCCGCTGCCTGTCCACGCGAACCCTCGCAATCTTCAAACGATCTTTAACCTGAAATT
>JAYVEJ010000668.1:0-3225 GCA_043748885.1 Luteolibacter sp.
AAGAGATTTATCCCAATCCATCGATGCATGATTCTTAAGTCGCTAATGCGCCTAAGACAGCCGCATTCGGGCCGAGTGCAAATCTCGCCGACCGCTTAGCCCTGATAGGAAGATGGTAACCACTGATTGATTGAACTGATTTTGAAGAGATTGGAAAAAAGCGCCTATTCACTCAAAAAGTGAACAAGATTCCTGCCAACTCTTTCAGTGAAATCAGTTAAAATCAGAGTAATCAGTGGTAAAAAAATGGTCGGTGCCACCTTCGCCATTTTCCTTTCTGTGCTTAGCGATTTTGATCCCCGTTTGCCGGTGGTGGCTCGGGTTTCTCAGCCGATGGCGGAGCTGGGAAATCCTCCGGCGAGAGCTTGTGATCCTTGTTCCGGTCGAGGAGTTCGAAACGCTCTTCCTGCTGGTCCTCGGTTAGGTTTTTGAGGGTGGGTCCGCTGCGGAATTCCTCGAATGACAAGGTGCCGTCGCCATCGAGGTCGAGCTTGCGGTTGATCTGACCGGGCTTGTCGGCATCGTCTAGGCAGTCGCCGTCGCCGCGCTTGGAGTGGGGTTTTCCGTCCGGGTTTTTGAAGGGAGGGGTCGGTTTGTCCTGTGGGGTGATCACGCCGTCGCCATCGGTGTCGAGGCGGTGAAAGACTTCCAGTTGTTTTTCTGGGGATAGCTTTTTGAAAAGTTGGCCGGCTTTGAATTCCTCGAAATTAATTCCGCCGCTTTTGTCGGAATCGAGTTCCCACAGGCGCTTGAGTGGCTGGTCGCGACCATTGCGTTGTTTGCCAAACCGACCGAGTTCGTCACGGCTCAATTTGCCATCGGCGTCCTTGTCTAACCGCTTAAAGATATTCGCCCGTTTTTCCTCGGGCAGGTTCATGATCCGCGGCATCGCGTCGAATTCTGTTTTGGAAATGAAGCCGTCTTTATCGGTGTCTGCGAGTTTCCATGCTTCCATGACGGGCCGCGACGGGGCTTGCGGTTCGCCCATTTCATCGGCTGGCGGCGGGGTGGGCTGGGCCAGGCAGACCGCCGGCAGCAGCATTCCCGCAGCAAGAAAGGAAACAGGGATTGTTTTCATGGGCAATTGACGCTTTTTTAGCCGCGTTCTGCGGGCTGACTTGCAGACAAACTCCAAGCGTTTTGAAAAGTTTCGGTTCGCGGACTGGAAACCTGCCGCTCCCCATCACCCTTCTGCCATGCACATCCGAGACATTCTCAACGATTCAAAACCCTCGCTATCCTTCGAGTTTTTCCCACCGCGCACGGCTGCGTCGTGGGAGGATCTCTATCAGGCGATCCGCGAGTTGGAAGCCCTCCAGCCGACGTTTGTTTCGGTGACTTACGGGGCGGGCGGCGGCACTCGCGAACTGACCCATGATCTGGTGGTGCGGATCAAACAAACCACTTCGATCCCGCCGGTGCCGCATCTCACTTGCGTCGGCCATTCTGAGCGGGAGGTGACGGAGATCCTCGAGCGCTACGCGGCGGCGGGCGTGAGCAACATCCTCGCCTTGCGCGGCGATCCACCGAAGGACCAGCCGGGCTATGATTGGTCGGAAAGCGGCTTCCGCCACGCCGCCGATCTGGTGCGGTTCATCCGCAAGTTCAACGATTCCGGCAGCCACCCGGATCCGCGCGGGTTCGGCATCGGCGTGGCGGGGTTTCCCGAAGGCCATCCCGCGACGCCTAACCGGGTGGATGAACTCGATTTCCTCAAAGCCAAGGTGGACGCCGGGGCCGACTACATTTGCACGCAACTGTTCTTCGACAACCACGACTTCCTCGACTTCCGCGACCGCTGCGAGCTGGCTGGCGTCCATGTGCCGATCATCGCCGGAGTGATGCCGGTGACCTCCCTATCAGGCATGAAACGGATGGCGGAACTCGCCGCCGGGGCACGCTATCCGGCGAAGCTGGTGCGGGCGCTGGAGCGGGCGAAATCCAGCCCCGAGGCGGTCGAGCGGGTGGGCATCCACTACGCCGCCGAGCAATGCGCCGGACTTCTCAACGCCGGGGTGGATGGCATTCATTTCTACACCTTGAACAAGAGCCACGCGACGCGGGAAATCTACAACAGCCTCGGGCTTGCCGCCGTGAGTGTGTGATTTCTAACGGCGTCCCTGCTGATAGAGGTCTTCCGCTTGTTTCAGCGTGAGCTCGTAGAGGGTGCCTTCGATGGGCACTATCATCGGGATGCGGTTCAGCTTGGGGTCCACCGGCAGTTGTACCTTCAAATGAGGGGCCCGTTCAAAGGCATCGGCAGGGATGGTGATCCGGAACTCACCTTCGTAGCGAAGGGTTCTGGCCAAGCGCGCGGAGGCTTGGGCTTCGAGGTGGCGCGCTTCAAGATTTAGGGCCAAGCGACTCGAGAGTGAAGTGGTGGTGTCGGTTTGGAACCCGTCCTTGGTGCGTTTGGCCGCTTTGGCTGCCTTGCGCAGGGTGAAATCCGTATCTTCCGGCTTGGTCGCGGGATCGTCAGATTCCGCATCCTCACCGTTGAAAAGCGGTGAGCCACCGGCCAGCGAGCTTTTGTCAGCCGCCGCCTTGGTTTCCGCCGGTGTCGGCAGTCTCACCTGCATTTTTCCTTCGAGAGTGAACAGATCTTCCGCCTTCAGATTTAGGTTAGACACTTCCATCCCTCCGCCGCTGGTTTTCAGGTGAAGCGAGCCTTCGCGGAAATCCACCCGGTGGTAGCCCCGCACGAAGTCCACGGTGGACAGCGCTTTGAGCAAATGAATCCGCTCCCGCAAGGCGATCGAATCCTGCCCATCCAGCGTAATCTGCCCTTCGAAACCAACCCCCGCAGTGGAATTGGTGGAACCCGAGACGCGGAAATCTCCCGAGATCGAGCCTTCGATGAAACTTCGCATCGCCAGCGGCACGATGTCCTCAAGCGCAAGCTTGCGGATCTTCGCGGTGCCTTCGATCGTGGGGCGCTCGCCGCCGCTGACCTTCATCCCCGACAAATCGACGGTGCCCAAGCCCTGCTGGAATTCCGCTTTTTCAAACGTCACCCCATCCGGGTCACACGCGATTACTAGGTTCACGATTTCCAGCTTGTTCAGCCAGTTTTGCGAGAAGGTGCCGCCTTTAAAAACGAGCTTCATCCCGTTTTCCGTGCGCTGCACCTTGAGCACGCTGTTCTCGATGGCACCCCGAGTCCGGTCCGAATAACCCCAACGCAAGGTGGCGTCCGCGACCTCCAGCGTGTTGATCACGACTTTC
>JAYVEJ010000669.1:0-3217 GCA_043748885.1 Luteolibacter sp.
CGATGCACCCCATCGGGATGCGGCGAGTGGCGAAATCCCACCGCATAATGAAGAACTGCCGGGATGATTCCGGCCGCTCCGTTAGTCGGCGCGGTGACCACGCGCCCGCCGGCGGCGTTTTCCTCGTTCACCGCGAGGGCGTAAAGATTGACCCAATCGAGGATGCTCAGCGGATCGGCGAGTGCGGCTTGCGGGGACTCGCAGAGTTGTTGGTAAATGGCCTTGGCCCGGCGTTTGACGTGGAGTCCGCCGGGTAGAATCCCTTCTTGGCCACAACCGCGTTTCACACACGCCTGCATCGCCAGCCAGATCGCATCGAGGCGGTCACGCGTTTCCGCCTCGGGGCGAAATGCCGACTCGTTGGCCAACATCAAACGGCTAACAGAGAGCTGGTTCTTTTCACAATGCCGCATGAGTTCCACCGCATTGGCGAATGGATAGAGTATCTCTATTCCGCCTGCTTGAGGTTGCTTCATCTCCGCTTCGGTGGCGATGAAGCCGCCGCCGAGGGAATAACAAACTTGCTCGTGGACGGGCCTATCAGCGGCATCGAGCGCCATGAAATGCATCCCGTTAGGGTGCAATGGCAGCGGCTTGAGGCGCTTGAAGTCGATGTCCTGCTTTTCATCAAAGGCGACTTCCCTGCCCCACGGCGTGCGGAGGAGTTTCCTGAGCCGGATGTCTGCAAGTCGCGCAGCCATGCCATCGACATCGACGCTTTCCGGCTCCTCGCCGAGAAACCCCAAGATCACCGCGCCATCCGTGCCATGGCCCTTGCCGGTGGCGGCGAGTGAGCCGTAGAGATCGCAACGCAGCCGGACCACCTGCGGCGCGAGGCCGGCAGCTTCGATTTCCCGGACAAACTGACAAGCGGCCCGCATCGGCCCCACGGTGTGGGAAGATGACGGGCCGACTCCGATGGTGAATAAATCGAGTGCGGATAGAGACATGGAGAACGCGGCGATCAGAATGGTGCTTGCAACCGTTTGCAAGCGGGCATTCCAACCCGATCCGCTGCGGCGGGCGGCACGGAAAGCTCTAGAACGGAAGAAAAGCTCCCCAAACTAGGGCGTTCAACAACCCTCCCCAACATGGAATTTCGCTTGTGAGGCGGATGCCACGGCGACAAGCATCCCGGCCGTGAGCCACAAACTAACACCCGAGCTTGAAGATCTGTTTGCGTTTCTCCGCTTCCCCAGCATTTCCACGGACTCCAGCCACGGCGGCGATGTCCGGGCCTGCGCGGAGTGGTTGATCGCCAAACTCAATGGGATGGGCATGGCCACTGAGCTACATGAAACTCCGAAGCACCCGATCGTGGTCGCGAGAAATCCACACATCGCCGGTCGCCGGACGGTGCTCATTTATGGCCACTACGATGTGCAGCCGGTCGATCCGTTAGCGCTCTGGACCAGTGAGCCGTTCGAGCCGGTGATCCGTGAGGGAAAAATCCTGGCGCGTGGTGCCGCCGACAACAAAGGACAGATGCTCGCCCATGTGTTAGGCGTTGAGAAAACCCTGCGCGAACAGGGCGAACTGCCGGTGAATTTGATTTTCCTATTCGAAGGCGAGGAAGAAATCGGCAGCCCGAATCTAGCCCCGTTTTTACTAGAACATCGCGATGAGCTGAAGTGCGATATCATCGCCATTTCCGACACCGGGATGGTCGCTCCCGGCGTGCCGACACTGGGCTACGGTTTGCGCGGGCTGACCTGTTGTGAAGTGATCCTGCGCGGCCCGAAACGCGATCTTCATTCCGGTCTGTTCGGCGGAATCGTGGCGAATCCAGCGTCCGCCATGGCTCGATTGGTCGCAAGTCTCCATGCGTTAGACGGGCGGGTGATGATCGCAGGATTCTATGATCAAGTGCGCCCCCTGGAGCCATGGGAACGCGAAATGGGGGCGACGATCCCCGGCGTGAGCGATGCGGATTATCTAGCAGTCACTGGTTCACCTGACTTGTTTGGCGAACCCGGCTACACCTCTGCCGAGCGCATCTGGGCGCGCCCGACGGCGGAAGTGAATGGGATGGGTTCCGGCTATCAGGGCGAGGGCTCGAAGACGGTGATTCCCGCCGAAGCGTTTGTGAAACTTTCCTTCCGCCTGGTCCCGGATCAATGCCCACAGGACATTATGGAAAAGGTGAAACGTCACTTGGAGCTGCATTGCCCGCATGGGGTCGAAATCGAAGTTAGACCCGGTCATGATGGCAACCCCTACGTCACCGATCCCAACTCGAAATTCGGCCTTGCCGCACAAAACGCGCTGCGCCGTGCCTTCCATGCCGAGCCGGTCCTGATCCGCGAGGGCGGTAGCATTCCCATCGTCCAGACGTTTCGCGAGATCCTCGGCGCGGACACCTTGCTGCTCGGTCTGGCCCTCGCCGATGCCCGCATCCACTCGCCAAATGAGAATTTCCCGGTCGAGAATTTCGAAGCAGGCATCCGCCTGAACCAACTCTTGCTAGAAGAACTTGCTTAACTTCCGCCGACACCTTTTTAATAACCAAGATCCATCTAACTTCACCTATCCAACTCCGATGTTCCGTCATTTCAAAATTTCATTGCTGTCCGCCCTGCTGCCGCTCACCGGCAATCTATCCGCCGCCGAGGAGGTCGCCGCGCCGCCCACTCCATCGCGCTGGGTCTTGGGCAAGGGTCTCACCACCGAGTGGCTGGTGAGCAAGGACACCCGGCTGCCGCACCAGGATTTCATCGAGCAGGGCGGGCTGCGCGTCGGCCAGATCGTCCACTATCAGATCGATGGCGAGCGCAACCTGTCGCTGAAACGCAGCGTCATTTGGCCCGGCTTGCGCAAGGGCAAGAACGGCATGTTCGACGGCGTCATCAACGATTATGAAGCCAAAGACATCGAACCGACGATCACTGTGGACGGTAAACCGTTAGGAGGCATTGCCGTAGAACGGGTGCTGCTAGACGGCACACTCACGATCCAAGGTCTCGTCGGCAAGGAACTCGCGGTGACCCGCTGCGCCTTCCCCAGCCCCACCATGCCAACCGCCATCGACCGCTGGACGGTGCGAAATATCGACAAGGTCGCACACACCGTGGCGGTGGCCTCACTCACGCTCACCAGCAAAATTGACGGACCTTATGGCACCAACGTCACCGACGTCAGTTGCACCGCGCCTGCCTCCACCTCGCTCGCCCCAGGGAAGGAAATGACCTTCGCGGTGCTGTTCCGGGGTCGGCTTAGC
>JAYVEJ010000670.1:0-3210 GCA_043748885.1 Luteolibacter sp.
GCCGGCGATGATGCGTCCAAAATGCGGCGCAGTTCGATAGATCTCCGCAGCCGCCGTAAGCAGTGAGGCGTTAGACAGGTGCGAGGAAATCGCGCGCTCGACGATTCCGTCAAATTCCTTCCACGCATTTAGACGCCTGAGAGCCTCGGTCGCCCGCGCAAGATCCGACCCTGAACCCTCATCCGAGAGTGGCGACAATTTCTCCTCGTAGAAATTCACGGCATCCCGCCACAGGCCGCGCTCGGCAAGCGTGTCGCGCTGTTTGCGGAGGGCATCCGGATCTTGAGCCATGAGGTTGAGTTGCGCACACGCAGCGACGAGCCAGATCCAAGCCAAAGTTTTCATAACAGCGACTATGACACGCCATCCGAAGTTTACTTAGAAGAAATATTTCCTCCATCACTCGGCGTTCAAGCCAACCGGGCCAACGCTTGCACAAGGTCACCCGAGGTGAGCGCAGCGGAGTCGATCACCAAGCCGGGAAATATCGCGCTAGTTAGAATACCTTCCGCATCCGGCGAAATCTCTATGAACTCACCGTCATCGAACCGCCACCAAATCAGGCGGTTCTCATCGGTTAGCCATACCAGATACTCCTTCACACCAGCGCGAAGATAGGTGCGCTTTTTCTGATGGAGATCGTAAGAAACGCTGCTGGCGGCGATCTCCGCAATCAGCTCGGGGGCACCATTGATATAGCCCTCGGCATCTATAGTTGATTGGCCGTTTTCTCGCATCAGAAGCAGGTCGGGTTGAGGTTCATTGAAGGTGTCGAGGCGGACGGTAGAATTGTCCGCCACGATCAGGCCGGGATGGCGGGTGGCATACACCCGAAGCAAGGTTGCAAGATCGACATGGGGAATACCGTGGACTGACGCGCGAACTGGGGAGGCCATATATACAATTCCTTCGATGAGTTCCGCCTTTTTTAAGTTCGGCATGGCGGCATAGCGACGCTCGAATTCGGTCCGCGTCAACGAATCGCCCGCTTGCAGCGGGGGCGTTGCGGACGAGATTAACCGCGATTTTTCAAGGACAGCCATTTGCCGGTGAAGCTAGGCGAAATTGATCTCATGGCAAGCTGGAAAGGGCCGGAATCCCAGCGTCGTCACCCGATTATTCTTGGCAGCACCGGCGATCCCCACAAGCCTGCAACCAGTTCAAACTAACTGCCATGTCCATCATCCTCGGCTGCATCTTCGGTTTCATCTTTTGGTTCCTCATGCGCTACCTCGTCGCCGGGATCTACACCGTCGATCAAAACCAACGCGCGGTAAAAACCCGCTTGGGCCGCGCAGAACGGGTCGGCAAACTCACAACGCGCGAAGACCCGATCGCGGACACGCTCACTGATGATCAGAAGAACCGCTACTCCTATCCGCAGGTGCGGGTGATCCCACCGGGCGGGCCGTATTTCAAATGGCCGTGGGAAAAAATTCATAAGATCTCGATTGCCACTGAGACCGTCAACATGGCGTGGGATCCAGAGGACTCGACCGCCAACTACAATGGCACCATGTTAGAAGCAGTGACTAAGGACCAGCTCAACACCGGCCTAACTGGCCAAATTCGATTCCGCGTGGCCGAGCGAAATCTATATGCATTTATCTTCGGCATCAAGAATCCCTACGCCCACGTCATGGGTTACTTCGTGTCGGTCTTGCGCGAGCGCATCGCTAACTTCGAAGCACCCGTGGCACCGCCGGAAGCGGGGATGCCGGAGAATGTGGCGGTCATCGGTATTTCCATCAATGATCTGCGGAAAAACCTGCGCGACCTCAATGAGCACATGGACAGCGAGTGTATCTCGTCTGCTGCTAGATATGGCATTGTTCTTGATGCAACTCTTATCACCAGCATCGACCCGCCGCCGGAAGTGGAGTCCGCGCTGGCTGCGATCAACACCGCCTACAACCAGGTTTCCTCCGACATCAGTCTGGCCCAAGCCTCCGCCGACCAAAAAATCGTGCAATCCCGGCGCGCGGTGGAGATCGAAACGCTGCGCGCCTTGGCCGAAGTTGAGCCACTGGTGCGGATGGCCGCGCAGTTGATGGACTTGAAAAGCCGTGGTAGCCAAGCTCTCCGCGCCTACGTCCGCAACGTCCGTCTCGCCCTGTTTGAAAAAGCCCAACAAGTCTTCGTGGAATCCAACAAATGAACTTCCTCATCACCGTCGGTATCAGCTTTGTGGCGTGCTTCATTGCATTTCCCATCTTCTTTGCAATCGCCCGGATGTTGGGACTGTATGCGATTGTCCACGAACGCCAGTGCAATGTGTATGTCTTATTCGGAAAAGTATTAGCCACCATCGACGAGCCCGGATTGCATATCTTGCCCTTTAAGTTAGGGCCGGCATCGTTCATCGTGAATTGGCTGGGAAAATGCCATGTCCTCGACATGCGGCTCGACCAAGAATACTTGCGCAGCCAGCCGGTCAACTCCGAGGAAGGCGCACCGATGGGCATCGGCATCTGGCATGAAATGTTTATCAGCGATCCAGTGGCTTATCTCTTTAAAAACAGCGACCCGCGCGGCTCACTGTCTGCGAATGTTAGTAACTCAACCGTCCGCTGTTTAAGCAATATGCCGCTTTCCCTGATGATGGTGAATCGCCACTCGATGAGCGATAACGTCCGCAACGAGGTTTCCCCCAAGTCGCACGAATGGGGCTACAAGCTCGGCTCGATCTATATCCGCAAAGTCCATTTCCGCGATGTAGGAATGATCACCCAGATCGAGAGCAAGGTGGTCAACCGCCTGCGCCAAGTGACCTCCGCAATTAAGCAGGACGGTGCGAACCAAGTTAGCATTATCACCAGCACCGCCGAACGCCAGGCCGCCGTCGAGTTCGCCAAAGCCGCGGCGATCCGCCCGCAAATCGTCGGCGAGGCGCTCCAACAGATTTCCGAAGACCACGAAGTGGCGGAGGCGATGTTCGAAATCCTAGAAACGCAAAAAGTCATCGGCAGCGGCGCACGGCTAACCGTCCTACCGCGCGGCGGGGAGTTGTTAGCGCAGTTACTTGCGGGGCATACGCATTCGCGTCAGGTTAGTGCCTAAATAGCTGGTTTTTAGCGATTTAGACAAAAATAATTCAGATAAAAGCTTGACGAGGTGAGCGAGCCGGCAAGCTCGGTATGTCAAAAGCCTTACCCGCCGGCCGCTCGTGGCCGAGCCTGCCCGACCTTGATCTCATCGCAAGCCAAACCC
>JAYVEJ010000671.1:0-3198 GCA_043748885.1 Luteolibacter sp.
GTTTTGAAACACAGCACGGCAGCGTCGGCGGTGACGTTTGGCCGGCTTTCATAAATGATGCCGATGGTGCCGATGGGCACGCGGGTCTGCTCGATGCGAATGCCGTTAGGCCGCTGCCATGCTTCCATGATCTGGCCGACGGGGTCGGGCAGCGTGGCAACCTGGTCGATGCCGCCAGCCATGGCTTCGACGCGTTTTCCATCCAGCATGAGGCGGTCGAGCATGGCGGCGGATAAGCCCTTTTCCATGCCGGCGGCGAAATCCAGGGCATTAGCTGCTAGAATTTTCGAGGCGTGGCGGCGGATGGCGGTGGCCATGGCGCGGAGGGTGTCGTTCTTCTCAATGCTTGAAAGTTTCGCGAGTTGGTAGGCAGCCGCGCGTGCCTGCTTGCCCATTTGGTGAATAGTTTCGTGGAGAGTGGACATGGGAAATTCTAGATTTTTCAAACGATCCCGAAGGCGTTTGGGGTATTGGGTATCTCGGTCCGTGACGAACAGCAAGCGCGAAGACGGTGTCTTCATGCTGATTCAGGTGCCAATCCAAGGCATCATATCAGGCATCAGGCAAGGCTAGGTACATGGAAAACGACGAAAGACTTGGCTGCGCAAACTGTTGGTCCTTAGCGTATTTCTCGACTCAAAAGGCTGACTCAGGGACAGCCCTTTTAAAATCCACGGGGTTTTGAATCGATGTGGAAACCTCTGCTGAAAAGTCCCTGTTGCCGTGCTTTACCCGGAGCCGAGACTCATCTTGATGAGGCCGCGTTACTCGGGGCGCGTCGAAGTTGTGATTCGGCTGGCAAGCCGAAATATCGCACTCCAGAGCCATTTAATGCTTGCCGGAGATTCTGTTGGGCTGAAAAAAATTATGGCTCACACGCAACACATTGACAATGAATTCTCCAACCGCTTTTTCGCGGACATTCTCCAACTCTACCCCCAGTCCTCGCGCCAATACCGGTGCACCGACATTTCCGACATCCACTACGACATCCACTACTGCCAACTCGGCGTGCTGCGCTGCCTGAGCAGCTCGACCACCGGCCAGGAGTTTCTCCAGTTTCATGCCGACCAAGGCGACGCCAACATCGAACCCGACCACTTTTTCAAAGCTCTCAAAAGCCCGCGTCGGCTCGCCAACATCACCTCCCTCAACGAGTTGCTCGCCGGGCCGATGAAGCAACGCATCCCCGATCCCTACGCCCATTGCGAAGAACTCGACGACTGGGACATTTACGCCGTGGACGGCCATTACCACCACGCCGCCTGTTTCGACAAAAAGATCGAAAGCTCCAAGGGCGAACTCCGCGCCATCGCCACCGGACACTTCTTCCGCATGGACCTGCCCAGCCACCACTTGAGCTGCCTCGGCATGGCCAATCCCGAGGACGGTAAAAAGAAAGCCCACGACATCACCGTCATCAAGCGCAGCCCTGCCGACCAACTTCGCAACGGTGCGCCCAAGGGTCGCCAAGTCATGCTCGTCTGGGACAAGGCGTGTATCGACTACCGCCACTGGTTCAAACTCAAACACACCTATGGCATCTACTTCGTCACGCTCGAAAAATCCAACAGTGCCGCGAAGACCTGTTCCATCGACCTGAGCGACCGCAGCGATCCGAGAAACGACGGCGTCATCTCCGACCACCTGGTGACCACCTCCACCGGAGTGACGTTGCGGCGCATTGTTTACATCAATCCCGAAGACGGCGTCACCTACAGCGACCTCACCAACGACCAACGACAACACCCTGCCCGCCTATCAGATTGTCCTGCTCTACAAACACCGCTGGGACATCGAGAAGATCTTCCACCAGTTCAAAAGTAAGATGTTCGAGCGCAAATCCTGGGCCAGCTCCCTGGAAGCCAAGCAGAGCCATGCGATCTTCGAGTGCCTCGCCCACAACCTGCTATTGCTTTTCGAACAATTCCTCCGCGAAAGCGAAGGTCTGCGCGACGAATTGGAGGAGAAAAAACGGCTGGGCCGATCCAGAGCGGCAATGGTTGCATCCAAGGCGACCGACGTCATCCGCGCTGCCGGAAACTTCATCAACAGCGCGCTCCAGAGAGCCACCCAGCGCACCCAGCGATTCATCCG
Organism: Luteolibacter sp.; assembly: GCA_043748885.1. Lineage (GTDB taxonomy): Bacteria > Verrucomicrobiota > Verrucomicrobiia > Verrucomicrobiales > Akkermansiaceae > Luteolibacter. The sequence goes on from JAYVEJ010000671.1 coordinate 2,098, forward strand.
GTGGGTGCGTGTCTGGATCTACAAACAGGCTCCCTGGGGCGACTCCATCCATCGCCCGCCTCAAGGAAGTCTGGGGCGGAATCTATTCATAGTTTTCCACACCGATCGGGGTTTTGATGCAGGGACAGTCCTTAAATCAAAAAATTTGTTTGCCATTTTTTCCCAACCGCGATAGTTCTTCCCCCATGGACAACCCTTGCCCGATATGAGGAGATCCCGCTGGTTAGCTGGATGGCGGAACTCCGTGGGGAAGCCCGTTTTCTATCATGTTATTTCGAGGGTCGTGGAGCGGCGCTTTGCGTTTGGGGCGGAGGAGAAAGAAAAGTTCCGCACATTGATGCGAATGCAGGAGAAATTCACGGGCTGTCGGGTGGTTTCCTACTGTTTGATGTGCAACCACTTCCATCTTTTGCTGGAAGTCCCGCCGGTGGCCGAGGGTGGGCTTTCGGATGAGGGTCTTTTGCAACGGTTGTCGGCGATTTACAGCGAGGCGTTCGTGGCGGAAGTGGCGAAGGAAATGGCTGATGCGCGGGCGGCGGTGTATCTGTCCGCGAATGGATTGGACGAGGCGGTGGCGGCGATCCACGAGCGGTTCACCTACCGAATGCACGATCTGGGAGAGTTCATGAAAGGGCTGTTGCAACGATTTACGCAGTGGTTCAACCGGCTGCAATCTAGGACCGGACGGCTGTGGGAGGATCGGTTCAAGAGCTTGATCGTGGAGGACGGGGTGGCGGCGAAGACGATTTCCGCCTATATCGACTTGAATCCGGTGCGTGCCGGGATGGTGAAAGATCCGGCGGATTACCGCTGGAGCAGCTACGGTGAGGCGATCGGTGGCGGGGCGAAGGGCCGCGGAAAAACCGCGCGGGCTGGCTTGGTGCGGGCTTTGAGGGCGCATGAAGGAGTGGGAGCGGATGCAGATTTGTGGGCCAGCGGGGTTTCGCGGGAGTATCGAAAATTGCTGATGGCTGGGGCGGTTGAGAAATCTTCGGAGAGCGTCGGTCGGGATGGAAAAACGATTACGAACATCTTGCGCAAAGGGATTTCCGAAGGGGAGGCGGAAAGGGAACGCGAAAAGGATGGAGAGATCCCACTGGG
>JAYVEJ010000672.1:0-8384 GCA_043748885.1 Luteolibacter sp.
CTCATCACTCACCGCGAAGTGGAGACGATTTTCCATGAATTCGGCCACCTGCTTCACGGCCTGCTCAGCGAAGTCGCAGTGAGATCACTCGCCGGCACCAACGTCCCGCGCGACTACGTCGAACTACCTTCACAGATCATGGAAAACTTCTGTTGGGACCGCCAGTCGCTCGATCTATTTGCCCGCCATTTCGAAACCGACGAGCCGATCCCTGAAGCGCTTTTCGTCAAAATGCTCGCTGCCAAGAACTACCTCAGCGCCTCCGGCTTCATGGGCCAACTCGGCCAAGCCAAGTTCGATCTCGAACTCCACACCCGCCTCGACCACTACATCGGCAACGACCTCGATGCCGTTGATCGCCAAGTCCTCGCCGACTACCACGCGCCGCTCAACACTCCCCCGCCGACCATCATGCGCCGCTTCAGCCACCTCTTCAATTATCCCACCGGCTACGCCGCAAACTACTACTCCTACAAGTGGGCCGAAGTCCTCGACGCCGACGCCTTCACCCGCTTTCAGCAAGAAGGCGTCCTCAACTCCGCCACCGGTGCCGCCTTCCGCGAGCACATCCTCAGCAAAGGCAACTCCGCTCCGGCCGATGAACTTTACCGCCGGTTCATGGGCCGCGATCCCGACCAAGAACCACTGCTCATCCGGGCCGGTTTGGCGGAGATCGCGTTGGCTTAGGAAACCAACCTCGGGTCCGGCTGAAACCGCCGGGCTTCACCTACTAAAATTTCGTGAAATCTTGGATGCGCCGGGTTGAGCAGGTAGTTCCACTCGCCGGGCGTGACCACGGATGGCACTTCTAACACTGACGTCCGCATCGAGCGCAGCCACTTGTCTCCGACAGCTTGAGAAGACGAGTTCGTCTCGTCGCTCAGCCAGCCGGGGGCAAGGTGATAGGGATCCACGCGTTCCACGCAATCCCCTGGAATTTCCAGCGGAATCCACGAAAACAAGCGCGCGAAGGCCTCTGAATCCTCCAAATGCACCAGCACTTCGAGTGTCGCCAAGCTCAGCGATGAGGAGGCGTAAACCATTGCTAGTCCGGGCGAATTCCAGCGTCCGCCACTGAGCCGTGCTCCCTCACCGCTGAAGGTCGTTTTGAGATAACACGTTTTACAGAGCCTGAACGCCCGGATCATGAGAAGACTCCGTGTTCGATCCGGCCTAACAATGCCTCTACCTCTCGTGCACCCATTTCGGTGTCACAGCAGCGCAGGGGTGTAAGACCGCCAAGTGCGCGCTTGGGTTGAGTCATCCAGCGGCGGGCGGATTGCTTATCTTCCAGCACATCCAGCGCCTTTTGCACCACCGAACCCACCCGCAATAGCCGCTCGGATTCATCCGGTTTGAAGCGTTCCGTCCGCCGCGCCAAGGTGCGGTTAGGAATTCCCAAAATTTCCGCAAGCTCTTCCGCAGACACGCCCAAGTCGCCCCGGATGCGTTCAAAAGCCTCGCGCGGCACACCCAGCCGCAGGGCTTCCCGGACTTGGGTAAGAGTGCTGCCCGCCTTGGCAGAAGTCGTCACGCCGAGTTGTTGGAGGACGGTCAGCCAGTGGTCGATCACTTCCACCACCGCTGGCATGGGTGTGGCCCGGTAAACTGCGACGGGGGACTCCACTCGCGAGCTGAACTTGCCGTGTGGATCGTTGTCGCCATCAGTAAATTTAGGGGTTTCTGCCATACGGCTTTCACCATATGCCAAATGCCGAACTCTGCAAGTTTTTTCGCCACGGTTTCTTCCATGCTCCAGTGATTTCGTTCGGCGGGATCGGCTCGGCGTTCTGGGGGATCGTCGCGGGGCTGGGGGTAATTGTTGTTAGGAAACTCGCGACGGTCCGCCATTGCCGATAGGGTGGATTTCACGGATAGATGAGGCGTTAGCTCGCCCTTGCCTTGGGCGGCGGACGCTGTCTAGGCTGCGCCCATGCCCGTCGAGACCTGCACCCATTTTTTTAACACCGGCAGCCTTGCCGAACCGGTGAGGCTGCGTGACGGCGGCTTGCTGACGGAAATCACCCTCGCCTACGAGACTTGGGGCGAGCTCAACGCGGAGCGCACTAATGCCGTTTTCCTGTTCCACGCGCTGTCCGGTTCTCACCACGCGGTCGGACTCAATCGCGGCATCAAAGGCGTCGGTGAGTTATGGCAACCGGAGATGCATGAGGGTTGGTGGGAGAACATGATCGGGCCTGGTAAGGCTGTGGATACTAACAAGTATTTCGTCATTTGCGCGAACTACCTCGGCGGCTGTTATGGCAGCAGCGGGCCTGCCTCCGTGAACCCGCTAACAGGACAGCCGTGGGGCGCGTCCTTCCCCGCCGTGTCTGCGGCAGATCAGGTGGAAGTGTTTAGTTACCTCCTAAATGACCTCGGAATTTCCGCGCTTCATGCGGTTCTCGGCCCGTCGGTTGGCGGCTTGGTGGCATTGACCTTCGCCACCCGTTTCGCGCACCGCGTTCGGAATGTCATCGTGATCGCCTCTGGCTTTAAAACCACGGTGCTCAACCGCCTGATTTTGTTTGAGCAAATCCTCGCGATCGAGAACGACCCCCACTTCAACGGTGGCAACTATTATGACGGCGACGCTCCGCTCTATGGACTCGTCCTCGCTCGCATGATTTCTCACAAAACCTTCGTCCACCTCGACTCCATTGAGCGCCGCGCCCGTCAGGATGTCGTGCAACCGGACGATGTCCTTGCTTGGTACCGCGTGCGCGACCAGTTCCAGAGTTATATGTTACATCAGGGGAAAAAATTCGTGAAGCGTTTCGATGCGAACACTTATCTCCGGATCATTGATATGTGGTCGCGCTATGACGCCACTCATGAGGGCGACGCAGAATCTCCCGCCGATTTGTTGGAACGGGCGCAACTTGCTGGCCAGCGCTGGTTGGTGTTTTCCATCGATTCCGACTTCTGTTTCTATCCAGAAGAACAGGCGGAACTGGTGAAACATTTGGAGGAAGCCAAAGTGGATGTCATGCACATTATCGTGCATTCCGACAAGGGCCACGACTCGTTCCTGCTAGAGCCAGATCTATACACTCCCCATATTTCATGGGTGTTGGGAAAATGAGTCAGAATGTTACTTATCTTCCGTGTCAGCTCCGGGAATGGCGGCTTGGCTGAACTGGGTTTTCAACGGGCCGTCTGGCAAAGTGGGGATCCAAGCTTGGAACGCAGTCGCGTCTTTTAATAAGAAGTTATGAGCAATTTCCGAGATCGCTTCATCGGATAGCTTACTCGAATTCTGGCTGACCGCCCACTTGGCAGCCTCCTGGGGAGAGTTTTTCGCCCAACCGGCCACTAGGGAACTCGCGGCGGCATCGCGTTCCGCGCCGGCACTCAGTTTGTCGAGCCAGGCGATCCCGGCTTCGGGCGATTGTTGGGCAAAGACGATGGCCAACTCCTGGGTGGCCTCGGTGCGCTCGCTGCCGACTGGTAGATTGGTTAGCAGCCACTGGGAACTGCCGTCCAGATCCATCGTCGCCCAGTTGGCGAGGGTGTTTGCAAACTGCGCAGTGTCGTTGTTAGTTCGGCTCAAGGCCAAGCTCGCGGCCACCGCAGCTTGGGGTTCGCTCTTGGCCCACCCGGCAAGCGCGGCGCGGCGCAGCGTGCCTGCTAGATCGCCGGGGCCGTTGTTGGACTCTAGAAATGCGAGTGCGGCAGCAGGCTCGTTAGAAGCCCATGCGAAAAACAAATTCTCAATGGCGGCGTCCCGTTCGGGCGTGGCCGGGAGTGCGAGAAACCAGGCGGCAGCTTCTCCGCCGTTTTCCTGTGCCCAATTCTCCGCGATCACGATCAAGGTGTTGTTCAGATCCTCCCCGGTTAGATTGTGGAGTGCCCAGTCAGCGGCACCCGTCGCGTCGGTTTCGGAATATTGATTTAATGCCAAGCGCATGACTTCATCCCGCCGACCGCTGGGTGGCTGACTGGCCAGCCAGGCCAAGGCATCGCGAGGGTCTTTCGCCATCCATCCTTCGAGCTGTTGCAGGGCCAGCTTAAAGCGGGCGAGCGGATTTTTCTCGGCGTCCAGTAGGGTCCGCAACTTTCCAAAATCGACGGCTTGCGTCGTGCTCTTTCGGACGAGCGCGGGAGCGGCGACGGGCATATCTCGCGACCTAGCGGCAGCTTGCCGACTGCCAAGTAAATAGCCGCCGGAGCCGCACGAAAGCGCGATAACTGTAGCTGCAATGATCTGGACGCTGGGTTTCACAAACAACGGGTAAATATGTAGGTTAAATGCAAAGTGCCGGGACCAGATGGACTGATTCCCGGCACAGGATTGGCGGACCGTGTTAGGTTAAAGTAGAGTTTTGCGTGAGAACGCCAGTGAGTCTCTGAACCTCCATCCACTGCTGGTATATTCCCAGATGTTTTGCTCAGGGTAACGGTATCGATTCAATGAAATTCCCGAGCCAGTTCTATAGAGATCCACATAACGTGAGCCTCCTGATAGAGAATTGAGACCACGGGTCATCAGCACGATGCCGGAACTTGAACCATAGTAAGGCAAAGCCCAGAATTCATAACTCAACGAACCGGATCGGTAGCTGGATGAGTTGCTAATATAGTCCATGCCATATTCGGTCCTATGGTAGTAATCGCTGCCAAGGTTATCGTAACGACCACTTTGCGCTTTGCCCCAGTCGGAATACACATCATAGCTTCCAAGTTTATAGTAACCGGAGCCTTTCAGTCGGACACTGGCGGCTTGTGATTCTGGAATGGAGCTGGCCACCGCGACTAGAACGGTGGCAACTGCGGTGATTTTATGGATGATCGATTTCATGAGGATTCGTTCTTTATTGGGTCAACTTCGGGTGGAACGTAGTCGCTTCGACGGGGCTTGCATTCAATTATTCAGAAAAATCCGACGAGGATTAGAAGGGTCGGCAAGAATGGCTTAACCCAAGGCGTGGAAGGCATCGAAGCCAGCACCGCGTCCGTGGTTCAGGAGGATCACATAACCGGCTTCTATTTTGAAATCATCAACCAAGAGAGGCGACCGAGGTAACAAAATCCTTGCTGCTGGCAAAGCGCGATGTCCGACAAATCAATAATCCGCCACCGGGCTAACGGTTTGCGGCGTGTCGATTTCTGGAACCTCGGCGGCGAGCTTGGCCAGCGAGGCGCAGGTTTCCTGCCATTTCTTGTCAGACCACGCGGGCGGCGGACAATGCTTCCGGCGGAACCTTTCTATCCGGTCGCGAGCTTCTTCGGTCATCCAGTGCGGCAATTCCGCAACGGTCTTGGCCGCGATTTCCGCCGTGTCGGTGCGATGACAAATCAGCGCCAGATCGTTGCCCGCCTCGATCGCGAATTTCACGTCTTGGCCGCGACCATAGCGCGTTGTGATCGCACCCATGTCGAGGTCGTCGGTTAGCACAAGATGGTGGTCGAAGCCGAGTTGATCGCGGAGAAAGCGCCGGATGATCCGTGGCGATAGCGAGGCGGGGAAGTCCGGGTCGATGTTAGGGAACTCGACATGCCCGATCATGATCGCGTCCAACTCCGGCATCAGAGCGGTGTAGGGAATCACGTCCTCGCGCAGAAGTTCCTCGATGGTCACTGGTGACGAAGGAAGATCGTGGTGCGGATCTGATAGGGCGCGGCCACCAGCGGGGAAATGTTTCGCGCAGCTTGAGATAGAGCGTTTTCTCAACCACCGATTCCACATTCCGGCATGGTCGATCACGCGCTGCGAATCGCGGCCCCAGCTCCGCCCGCGCAGGGCGTTTTGGGTTTCCGGGAAATGGTCGAGATCGAGGACCGGCGCGAAGTTGAAATTGAAGCCTAACAGGCGGAGCAGATCGCCGGTGAAGGCACCCGCTTCCGCGATTTTTCGGGGGTTCGCCAAGGCCGCGAGTGCTGGAGCCGAGGGCAATGGCGGGGCGATATCCTTGGTCCGGGTGACCCGCCCGCCTTCTTGGTCGATGGCGATGATCGGTGTCTCCGACGACAAATCGCGGAGGTCGTCAGTGAGTTTCCGCGTCTGATGGGCGGTGGCGATGTTGCGCGTGAAAAGAATGTAACCCGCCGGTTGCAGCTTACGAAAAAGCGCCGCCTCAACCGGTGTGAGTTCCGGTCCGGCGATCCCGAGCACGAGCAGTGAGCCATCCATCATGGTCTTGGGAATTTTCGTCCTAGCCATTGCTCTAGCAGCAGTGGCCAGGTGGCGAGGTCGCCTTCGCCTTTGAGGCCGTAGCCGTGGCCGCCGGACTCGAAGAGGTGGAGCGAGACGGGCACGTCGTGGGCTTTGCAGGCGGTGGCGAACTCAAGGCTGTTGCGGCAATCGACGAAGTCATCGGCGGTGGTTAGCAGGAAGGTTGGCGGAGTGTCCTTGGTGACGGCCTTGGCGGTGGAGTACTTTTCCATGGCTTCTGCGGACGGATTTTCACCTAGCAGGTTCTTGCGCGAGCCCGCGTGGGCGAGCGGAGGAGTCATGGAAATGACCGGATAGATCAGAATCGCGAAGTCCGGGCGGCAGCTCTGTTTGTCGATGTTGTCTTTGCCCTCGTCAGGAAATATATCTGCAAACCGGGTGGCGCAGAGGCTGGCGAGATGACCGCCGGCGGAGGAACCCATGATGCCAACTTTTTGCGGGTCGATGCGCCACTCGGCGGCTTTGGCCCTAACGGTGCGGATGGCGCGGCGGGCGTCGAGGAACGGCACGGGGAACTGGTAGCCTAACGATGGATTGCCGCTGACTCGGTATTTGACGACGATTCCGGCGATGCCGCGCGCGGTGAGCCAGTTCGCATAGTCGAGTCCCTCGTGACTTGCGGCGAGGCCACCGTAGCCGCCGCCGGGGAAAATGACCACGGCCGCACCGGTGGCTTTGGCGGCGTCTGGCAGATAGATTTGGTATTGGGGAACCTCGATGTTGCTGAAATTGCCGTCCTTGTTAGTTTCCGAGCCGGCGGGGCGAGGTGGCGCAGCGGGTGCCTCACCGGGCCAGAGATTGGCCCATTGGCCGGGGGCGATCATGGTGAAGGCGGCGAATACGAGGGCGATGGTTTTCATTGTGGGAGTTTGATGCGGGCGGGCACGTCTTTGATTTGGATGCCGGCCTTGGTGAGTGAGTCCCAGACTTTTAACAGGCGTTCGAGCGGGATGCTTTTGTCCGCCTCGAGTTCGAGTTTGCGGCCAGGGTTTTGTTTCTGATAGGCGGTGAGGTAGGATTCTAGCAGCCCTTCTGGGACGGCGAGCGAGTCCAGAGTGACATTGCCTAACGCATCCAAGGCTATGGTCGAGCGGACGTCGGCGACGCTGTCCGACGGGATTTCACGCACGGTCGGCAGCTCGATGCGGAGCACGTCGCGTGGCTTCTTAAAAGCGGTGGAAACGATGAAGAACACCAGCAGGACGAACAGGATGTCGATCATCGGGATGACCGCCACTTGGCTGCGGGTGGTTTTGGGGCGATGGAAATGCATGGCGGATCAAGCGTGCGGAGTGGGCTTTTCACAAACGGCTGATAGACCTGCCAGCAAGGATTCCAAGCGGGCTGTGAGCGTCTCGATGCGGCGAACGAAGTAGCCGTGGGCGACCACGCAAGGGACAGCGATGGCGAGGCCGAAGATGGTGGTGGTTAGAGCTTCCGCGATGCCGCGGGCGATCGCGAGGTGGTCCGAGTTGTTGCCCAAGCCTTGGAAAATCAGGACAAGTCCCGAGGCGGTGCCGAGCAGCCCTAACAGCGGCGCGATGGTGATGACGGTATCCAGCACGCCGATGCCTGCGTGGAGGTGGACGGTCTCCTCGCGGGCTGCGGATTCCACGGCGTGGGTGATTTCGCCGCGCGATTTCCCGCGATGCTTGAGGACGACGGCGGCGAGGCGAGCGAGGACGCTCTGGCCCTTTTCGATTTCCGCTAGAATGGGTTCCACTTTGTCTGCGACGATGCGTTGTTGGAATTGGGCGACTTCGTGAGCGAGCGCCCTCGGGATCACGCGGCTGCTAGAAAGTGAGAGGGCTTTGTAGAGAATGGCCATCATCCCGGCGATGGAGGTGAGCCCGAGTGGGATCATGAAAACGCCGCCTTTGTGGAGGAAGTCCCAAGCGGCGGAAAGTCCGCCGGTTTCGTTTGCCGCGAGAATGTCGATCATGATGCTGTGTTAGAAATAGAAGTTGAAGATGAGTTCGAGCGGTTCCTTGTCGAAGTCTTTTTTGACGGCGGCGGGCATCGCCGGGATGGCGGCGTCGCGGATGGCGCTTAGGGTGAAGCCTTTTTGGACCTCGCCGGTTTCCATGGTGCCGACGAATTGGACGGTGCGGACTTTACCGGTTGGTTCGACGAAGAACCTGACCGTTAGAAATCCGGGAGTGATGAAATCCCGGTGGCGCACGCAGTTCCGCTGCCACTCTTGCTCGAC
>JAYVEJ010000673.1:0-3189 GCA_043748885.1 Luteolibacter sp.
GGGGTTGAAGTCGATCTTCGGGCCGTCGGTGCAGTTGAGCGCCTTCGCGAGGATGCGGGCGGTGGAGGTTTTGCCGGTGCCGCGCGGGCCGACGAAGAGATAGGCATGGGCCAACCGCTTTTGGGCGATGGCATTGCGAAGGGTTCTCACGACGTGATCTTGTCCGAGGACGTCGTCGAAGGTTTTGGGGCGATATTTCCGGGCGAAGACCTGATAGCTCACGGCGCGGACTGTAGGGATGGCGGCGGGTTTGTCATGGCCGAGTTTTCAGGAAATAAGCGAAAGTTTCTCGGACGGGGATTGATGGGCAGCGGGAAGCCGCTAGGTTGCAAGAAATGGAAGGCGCACGAGACTCAGCAAACCGCCGGAAGCAGGGGAACCAGTGGTTCGGGTGGAGGGATGTTTTCTACTTGGCGCTGATGGTGGTCGCACTGGTGGTTAGCGGAAATTTGAGCAAATTAAAGCGCGGCCTGAAGGAAGTTTTCTCGCCCCGTCCGGTGGTCGCCCCCTCTGCCGAAAAGGAAATTTCCCGTCGCGCCGAGGAGCAAGTCCGGGCCAGCACGGAAGAGAAATACCAACGCGAAATAGCCGTGCTCCAGCAGAACCTTGCGGACGCCACGAAGCAAAGCCCCAAGGAACCAACCCCGCCGACCCTGCCTCCAGAGGCCGAGCTTGGCCCCGTGACCGATGTCCGGAAACTCCGCTCCGGCATCCCATTCAAGACCGAGGTGAATGTCGAAAAGGGCGGCATCGCGTCCCGCGAACGGATCGACGAGAAAAGCTACACGGCCAGTTATCAGCTCTCGCTGCGGGTTCCCACGCCCGCGAAAACCCTCGCAGAACTCGAATCCTCCAGCCCCGAACTTTCGAAAATGCTCCCCGGCTTCGCTCCGCTCGTCGAGAAGGCCACCGTCTCCGCCTGGTTCGGCAAGCTCTACGCCGACAAGACTACCCGCGTCCGCCGCGATGCCAATTCGCTCAACGAACTCCTCACCAAGCACAACCTCTACGACTGCGAAACCATCCTCCAACTCCAGTCACCTAACGGCCGCAAGGTGTTCTTCATGCAAGCGGAAATGGATGTCGTTTCCGACGGCTCGGACGGCGACCGGTTGCCGACGATGCCCGATGAAATCGTCGATTCCCCAAACTATCAGCCGTTCACCAGCTACGGCTGGCCCAAGAAAACCGCAGTGGCAAATCCGCTGGTTGTCGGCTGGGAGAAACGCCTGACCGCCGCGCAAAAGGAACTCGCCCTTCCTGCGACCACGGCTGCTAGAAAAACTTGGCTGCGCGAACGCATTCAATTTCTCAAGCGCGGCATCGACGACTTGAAAGCCCGCAGTTTCCTCATCGCCGACTACGATCCGTTCATCGTCATCCCGGTAAACATCCTCGCGTCTAACGACCCATTCGCCCCGAAAACCGGCGACTACGCGGTGGTTGTTTATAACAAGAAAATCTATCCGGCGCTCGTCGGCGATGGCGGCCCGACCTTCAAAGTTGGCGAAGGTTCGCTGCGGTTGGCGCATGAACTCAACCCGAAAGCATCCTCTTACAACCGGCCCGTCTCCGATTTGAAAGTCAGTTACATGGTGTTTCCCGGCAGCCGCGAGAGCGAACGCGCCGCGCCGGATTACGAGAAATGGCGGCAACGCTGCCACGATTTGTTAGGAGAGATCGGTGGCCTCGGCGAGGGCTACGAACTTCATCAATGGCAAGACCTGTTGCCGAAACCCATGCCGCCTGTTCAAACTCCGCTGCCTGATCCCACCAAGCCGCTGATTCCGTCAGGCACGCCTCCGCCAGCGCCAGGCAGCGGGTCGCCGGTGGTTCCGCCGGTCACTCCTCTTCCTTCGCCGCCTCCAGCATCCGGCGCACCCGCTCCTGCGAAAGCACCCGAATAATTTTCAGCAGCAGCAGCAGGCAAATCAGAGTCACGCCCATTTCTAATACCGGCGTCGATCCGCGCGGCCGCTCGCCGGTTAGAAATTTCACCAACCCCGGCAGATTGCCCAAGCCGCGCGCCGCGCCGAGCATTGCCAAGATGCCCGCGCCGATGATGCCGTGCCATTTCATCTTCATCGAGAAGGCCCCGCAGATCACGATCCCTCCACCTAAGGTCAGCGCGCCTTGCAGAAACCCCACCGAGTCTGGCTTGGCTAGGATCGACATCGCGGCGATGCCCATCGCCACGATCACCAGCCCGCTGAAGAAGATGTAAGTCCGCATGGCCGGACTGGATGCGATCTGCTTGCGACTGGCAAGAAATGAAGCGCTCTCCTTGGCGGCCCGCTTCACCTTCTCTCGCCGGACTCGTCCCTGCACAGCGGGGCGATGCCGGAAGCGATTCTCCGTCTCCGCACCGCCATCCCCGACAAAGTGATAGAAACTAAAAGCGCGGAGCTTGTTTCCGGAATCGGCGACACCGTTGTCTGGAAACCCAAATCCGTGACAGGCGTCCGGGTGAAGGTCAAACCGGAGCTGTGGATGAACGAACCTCCGCTGTAGGGACTGGTAAGATTATCGCCATAATTCACATAGCCGGATGCCCCCGATGCCGGCTGATCGACCGTGAAGGCCAGAGTGATATTCGCGGTTTGGGAAACGGCTGTGGGTAAATCAAAATAAACCTAGCCGTCAGCGGCGGAAAGCAGATTGGCCTTGATCGTGGCCGTTCCCACCACGCTTTTGAACGCCGTCACCGTGTCATTCAGGGTGTAAATCATCAGCACCACATCCGTACCGTGACCGGCTTTGTACAAATACAAGCTGACGTCCTCTAGGTTGCCGTTGATGCCCGGCGTGAAAATCTGCCCTGAGCCGGCACCGTAATCGTTTCGGGTCGGAACCAGCAATTGGGACACATCGATCACCGTGGCGGTGTGGCAACTGGCTACAATGCCAACTCCTGCTCGACGAGGGCCACTCCATTGCCACGACCGCCCGACTTGCCGAGATCAAAGACACCACCCTGCGCAAAGCCATCGCCGCAGGACGAATCACCAAACCCGGCACCACCCGCCAAGCCGCCGCGCCCACCGCCACCGCCCCGATGCCCAAAGCCGCCACTGCCTTCGGCTTGGCCGAGCGCGCCACCACCCGCTTCGAACCCGCCACCGACCTCGCGCTCGGCGGTGTCCTCTGCGCCAACGGCCTCTTCTCCGACCTCGACCGCCATCTAACACT
>JAYVEJ010000674.1:0-3175 GCA_043748885.1 Luteolibacter sp.
TTGAAGCGGATGTCGCGATACTGATCATACGTTAGATCGTTCATCCAGGCCGGCAGACTGTCGCGGTTAGGGGCCACGTAGGGCTTGTTCGCGAGATCACGCGCGCGGCTTTGGATGCTTTCAAATCCCACATCCTCCCGCCCCCAATCCTGACACAAGGCGGAGGTCGTCAATGTTCCCAACGTCGCAAGCAGTATGAAATTCCTTGGCACAGCAAGGGTCATAGGGTGGATGCGGCCTATCCGTCAAGAATGGCAATCTGGAATTCTTTCATAAAATCAGGCTTTTATCGCCACGCGGGTCGCATGGTAAGTTAGAATCCCGTCGAAATCGATGCGATCCGGGTCAACGACCTGTCGCGAGGGATTGAAATCCACGAAAAACCGGTCCACCCGGAAGCCGCATTTGGCCAGCAGTGATAGGGTCTCGGCGTGCTCGAACCAACGGATCGTTTGATGCGAGTGGTGGCTCAGTGGCGGGTCTCCCGTGAGCGAGTAGCGGTGCTCGCGTACGAGGATCTGGCGGGGGCGGTCCAGCCGATGGCGGGTTTCTAACACGCCTTTGCGGCCATCCGCCAGCATCACTTGGTGGTCGTCATACCACTGGTTTTCCGGCAAATCGCCCAGTAGCTCGGCATACGGCATGAACATCGTCAGATAGAGTCCGCCGTGGTTTTCTAGCAGGCCATGCCAGTGCTGGAGCGTCGCCTCTGGATCGGCCGCAAGCTGTAAGGTAAACGCCGGGGCTAACAGCGCGGCAAATTTCCGGCCATCGCTCCAGCTCGTCATGTCGCCCTCGTGCATCAGCGGCTGGATGCCCATTTCCTCCGCCCGCGCGGTGGCCAGAGCCAGCATGTCGCGCGAGAGTTCCAGTCCCTCGACCTCCAGCCCCATTGCCATCAGCGGAAACATCAAACGCCCCGAACCCGCGCCGATCTCTAACGCCGGCCCGGGAAATTTCGTGAGAAATGCCGCCATCAGCCGCACCTCCGAGCCATCATCCTCCGCCGCCCAAAAGGCGTCATGCAGTTCCGCTTCTAACGAGAGATAGGGTTGTGACATACGCAATGTGTCCCGGCTGTCTCAGCCGGGTTATTACTCATTTTCATGACAGTCTATCAGACTGCCACTGAAAGCTTGCGAACGCTGAAGACCTCGTTGGCTAGCAGAGGTTCGAGATCTGCGGCATCCACCGATGTGATAGCAATCGTCTCACCAAGAGTGTTGAACACTTCGATGGAATAGCCGCCATCACTGTCTGAGGCCGGATGAAACTCCACCACTTTCACGACATCTCCGGCGCGAAGGCCGTGCGCGGGAACGTCGCGGGTAAGGACGGCATCATTGTAGAGTTCAACTTTCATCGGGGTAATTTCTATCGGGAATCAAGGTAATGAACTTTGTTTGCTGGGACAAGTGCTCTTTCATCCAGACCGTTCGGATCACAAGGACGCGACCGTTCGGACCTGTGAGCGGGCAAATGATTTCATAGAACTGGCCGTGCTCGGTTAGCTCTGAAATCTCAGCATCACAGGGAAGAACCTGATTGCGAATGTCATTGATGAGTTGATCTGCCAGCGAGGAGTCATAGCCCGCGAGTTCTAGAAATTGGGACTTGTCCCCCCGTGGCTGTGGCACCAGCAGGTAGTGAGTCACCTTTGCGCGGGCAATGAGACTATCTGGCGGGAGCTTCACTGGGTTTGGTGTTAGGTTTTTTCGGACGTCCTACGAACGGCAGCGCCAGCAAATAGAACAGCACCAGCGCGATGCCCTGCATCCAGAGCAAATACCACGGCCACGGCCCGAGTTGGTCGATCAAGCTCGGGTTGACCGGCGGGTGCGCGGCGAACGCGAAATTAGTTCCTAGCAGTTTGTTCACCGTCATCGCCACGATCAGATAGACCACCGACCAGAAGTAGATTTCCAGCGGAGCCTTCCACAACGGTCGCCGTGGACGCCAGCCTTCGACCAGCGGCAGATAGAACGCCGCCGCAACGATCGCGAAGTGCTGCACGAAAAACATCACAAACGCCAGGTGCGGGAAACCGACCGTCAGCGCGGGTGTGAGCAGCGCTTGCATCGTCGCGGCGAGACCCCAGAAATACGTCAGCGCACAGAGCAGCGGGCGTTTGGTGATCAGTGCGAAGCCGGCAGTTAGAGTCGCGACGTCACACAGTTGCAGCGGCAGGAAATTATCCAGCGACTTCGGTGCATCGACCGTGGACCACGCGGCCAAGCTCAGTGGAAACGCGCTCAAGTTGAGCAGTGCTAACAACGCCGTCGTCCGCCGCCGGCTATCCCCACCTTTTTTCCCCGCCATCACAAACGCCGCCACCGCCGCAAAGCCGATCGCGACCGTGATGAAGTGCTGCGGGGTGAATGGCTGGAACGGCGTGGTCATAGGAAGAAAATGCTGAAATCTGAAATGAAGAGGAAGATTTTTTCAACCGCAGATGGACGCAGATGAACGCAGATGGAAGAGAGGATATGGAGGTGAAATGAAGTTCTGCATTATACCATCAACTATTTCCTTCTTCTCTTATCTGCGTCCATCTGCGTTCATCTGCGGTTAAAAATTTCTTATCTTCTCTCTTCCCCGATCTCTGCCATCGAGGGCTGCTTTTCGTGGAAAATCTCGCGGGCGATGGCTTGCACATCCGCATCCGTCACCGCCATCACCTTCGCCCGCCATTCCGCAGGGGAGGGGACGTGGCCGAAATCCAAGACCCCTTCGCCCGCCCACGCGGCGTGCGCGCCGGTCGATTCGAAAGCCAGCTTGCTCTGCGCGATGGTTAGACGTTTCGCCCGGTCCAGCTCACCGGCACGCGGGCCGTTAGTCACCAGATCGTCGATCTCTCGGTGGATGCACGCGAGCGCTTCCTCGCGCGATTCCGGGTCCAGCCCGGCGCTGATTTCAAACGCCCCAGTCTCGTCGAAAAATGTCACGTCGCTGCTGATCTGATAGCACAGCCCACGCTCTTCGCGCAGTTCGAGAAACAACCGCGAACTCGCCGACTCACCTAACATCGTGCTCAACATCCGCAACGCATGGCGCGACTCCGCATGACGGCCCGGCGTGTGCCAGGCGAGCGCGAGCTGGAGTTGGTCGGTCTCCCGTTCATCCGTCACCGTCCGCGCCACCGCAGTGTTCCGGTCAAACGGCAACGCCTGCTCCA
>JAYVEJ010000675.1:0-8328 GCA_043748885.1 Luteolibacter sp.
ATCTGATAACGATCCTGGCCATGAAAGCTTACACCGGAGCGTCGCCCGAGGTGTTGCGAAACAGCCTTGGGCCGACCTTTGATACCGGCGTGGATCGTGTGAGTGCCCGCGGATTCCATATCTTCCATGGCGATTCGACGAACCGCCCAAGTATGGACAAAGCATCGTGGGTTCTCTCGGAACTGCGCAATGCGGGCACCATTCCAGAAGGCACTTGCGGCTCGCTATCCCGGATTTTTCGCGAGGATCTCTATCATGCTGCCGAGCTTTGCCTCGGGGGGAATCTCGCACACGCAACTGCATAACCCTCCTTTCCCATATCATCCATGTCTCACTATTCAAACGGCGGCAGCCTCAATCTGATCGACTTCAAAGCACCTTCCATTCGCACTCTGCATATCACTTGGTTTGCATTCTTTCTAACATTTGTGCTCTGGTTCGCGCACGCTCCATTCAAAGGCGCTCTAACCGCTGCGTTTCATCTCAATGATGCGCAATGGAAAGCCCTGCTGATCCTAAATGTAGCGCTGACGATTCCCGCTCGAATTGTCATTGGTATCTTCGTCGATAAATTCGGCCCGCGGGTGACATTTTCACTGTTGCTGATGATCTCAGGAATTCTCTGCGTCTGCTTCGCGTTAAGCCGATCCTTTGAAATGCTCGCCCTCACCCGCTTTCTGATGGGCTTCGCAGGGGCGGGGTTTGTCATCGGAATCCGCCTCGTCGGCGAGTGGTTCCCCGCGCGCCAAGTCGGCCTGGCAGAAGGGATCTACGGCGGCTGGGGAAATTTCGGCTCGGCAGCGGCGGCGATTGTATTGCCCACCGTCGCGCTCGCCTTCGGCGGTGCGGATGGCTGGAGATATGCTTTTATGTCCGCAGGCACGGTGTCATTTTTCTATGGCATCTTCTTCTATCGCGTCATCCGCAATACCCCGAAAGGATCAACCTATTTCAAGCCGAAGAAATCGGGTGGGCTGGAAGTTTCCACACCCGGCGACTTTGTGTTTCTACTGGTGATGAATCTCCCGATGTTCGGTGCCTTGGCCGCTCTTGCATGGAAACTTTCGCCCGCCGGAGTGCATCTACTAACAACTCCGGTGGTGAATGTCATCTACGGCGTGCTTGTGCTTCTCTTCATCTTGCAAGCATGGCAAATCTATCGAGTCAATGCAGGGATGCTCACGGCCGGCGGCGTCCCCGATTACCAGCGTTACCCCTTCCGCCAAGTCGCGATCCTCAACATTAACTATCTAATCACCTTTGGCTCAGAACTCGCGGTGGTCTCAATGCTGCCCGGATTTTTTGCGGACACTTTTGGGTTGTCCCCCATCAAGGCGGGTCTCATTTCCGCTGGCTTCGCCACCATCACCATCGCGGCGCGTCCCGGCGGCGGCTGGGTCTCTGATAAATTCGGGCGTCGGAAAACCATGCTAGTGGTGCTCGCGGGTCTCGCAGTGGGTTATTTACTCATCTCCCGGATCGACGCCACTTGGCCGCTCGCCCTTGCGGTGGCGGCGACCATTTCCTGCGGACTCTTTGTCCACATGGGCACTGGTGCAGTGTTTGCCATGGTACCGCTGATCCAACGCCGGATGACGGGCCAGATCGCCGGCATGACCGGAGCTTATGGCAACGTCGGCGGCGTGGTGTTTCTAACGATCTATTCATTCGTCAGCACCCCTACGTTTTTCATGATCATCGCCGCATCATCGGTGTTAGGTCTCATCGCCTCGTGTTTCCTCGCCGAGCCGAAAGGACATATCTCCGAGGTGGCAGAAGATGGCTCGGTGCAACTCATCGAAGTGGCGTAATCCGCCTCGCCAGTTAGCCAATCGTTGATCATTCTCGCGGCCATGCATCTCAGCGGTCGGATCGAGCTGGCGACCGGCCTCTTCACCTCGGCCGGCCCCAAGCCGCAGAATGAAGATTGCCTAGGCATCCGCATTCCAGAGGCTGATTTGCTTCCCACCAAGGGCATCGTCGCCTGCATCGCCGACGGGGTTTCCGCCGCCAGTGCGGGCAAGGAAGCCGCCGAAGCCGCCGTGATCGGCTTCATTTCCGACTACTATGAGACGCCGGAATCGTGGGAAGTAAAGACGGCTGGGCAAAGGGTTCTAACGGCACTTAACCGCTGGCTATTCTCCCAAGGCCAAGGCTTCCGTGCTGCGGAAAAAGGCTGTGTCACGACTTTCACGGCGATCATCCTCAAATCCCAAACTGCCCATGTGTTTCATATCGGGGACAGTCGGCTGTATCGCCATCGCGGCGGTGAACTTGAGCAAATCACCCGCGACCATGCCTGCCATGTTTCTGCGGACACCTGCTATCTAACACGCGCACTCGGCCTGACCGCCTCGCCGCAGATCGACTATCATACATTTCCCATTGAGGTCGGCGACCGCTTCCTGCTAACCACCGACGGGATTCACGGTGAAATTTCCCTCCACGACATCGAGTCGCTACTTAAGGCAACTGCCGATTGCCAACCGTGCGTCGAGGCTCTGGGCGAGGCGGCGCATCAGAGCACGGACAATCGCTCGTGCATCCTGCTAGATATCCAATCGCTCCCTGACAGCGACAAGAACGACGTGTTCCGCCAGCTAACGGAACTACCAATCCCGCCCGATTTGCTTCCTGGACAATCCATTGACGGACTCCACATCGAGCGCCTCATTTCCGCCAGCAAGAATTCGCAGCTCTATCTGGTTTCGGACATGGATGACGATAACCGGAACTATGTATTGAAAACTCCATCGATTAGTTTCGAGGACGATCCATCCTATCTGGAGCGATTCGCGCTCGAAGAATGGATCGGCCTGCGGACCGATAGTCCTTACCTAGCCAAAGTCATCCGCCGCCCACGCGCCCGGCGGTTTTCCTATATTGTGCTGGAAATGATCGATGGTCCCACACTTGGCCGATGGAGTGAAGCGAACCCGCGCCCGCCGGTGGAGAAGGTCGTAGAGATCATCGGCCAAGTGGTCGAGGGGGTCCGCGCACTGCACCGGCGGGACACCCTGCATCAGGACTTGAAGCCAGATAACATTATTCTGGGTCATGATGGGCAGGTGAAAATCATCGACTATGGATCGTGCCGCGTCGGGGGGATTTCGGAGATTTCCACGCCGTTCGAGCGTGGCTCCGCCCTTGGCACGGTGGATTTCTCCGCGCCGGAATATCGGTTAGGCATCACTCCCACCACTCGCTCGGATCTATTTTCAATCGCGGCCATCACTTATCATTTACTAACTGGTGGCCATCATCCGTATGGAAATACTTGGGCCAAAGCCCGCAACCCGCGGGATTTTTTTACCCTCTCCTATCAACCAGCAGCGGCCCACAACCCGATGGTCCCGCTGTGGATGGATGCCGTGCTGCGCAAGGCACTATCGATCCCGATCGAATCTCGCCATGAGGTGATGTCCGAGTTTCTGCACAATCTGCGCCACCCAGATCCCGCATTCTTGACGGCTGAGCCGCTGCCGTTCGCCCATCGGAATCCTTTGTTGTTCTGGAAGCTCGTCGCACTACTTGCGCTTCTCGGCTGGATCGTCACCTGGGCCTGCCTGAGCTGACTGCCAATCCGTTCATGACTTGAGGCATTGCTGATGAATCCAGCTCATCGGAAACGTGGCTGCGATTCCTTCACTATTTCACCGAGGAAACTCGCATGGCACAGCGGATGCTTTCTCTATGACAGGTAAACCAATTCGTCATGGTCGATTTCAACAACTCAGGCTTCAGCGAGGAGCAAACCTCCTATCTCTCGGGATTTGTCTCGGGAATTCTTCAAGCCCGCGAGCTGCCCTTCCTCGGACAGGACGCCGGTGGGCGCTTCACTCATGAACCCGCCGATGCCATCGAGATGTTATATCATACTCCGGTGGATGAGCTGTGCCGCGAGGAGCAAATCAAGCATGAGCAAAATGGTCTCGATTGTTATGCCACCATTCTCGCCAACGCGGAAACCAATAGCTTCCCGACCGACGGTGATGTGTTTCGCTATAAATTCCACGGCCTGTTTTTCGTCACCCCAGCCCAAGAAAGCTTTATGCTCCGCTGCCGCATCGCCGGGGGCGCACTCAGTACTTATCAATTCCGCGGGCTGGCGGAAATCGCCGCCGACTGGGGACCCGGCCACACCGATCTAACGACCCGCGCCAACCTTCAGGTGCGCGAAATCATGCCGGAAAACTGCCCGGCCATCTTGATGAAACTTCTCGATCTCGGCCTCACTTCCCAAGGCTCCGGCGCGGATAACATCCGCAACATCACCGCCACGCCGACGACTGGATTCGATCCCACAGAACTCATCGATGTGATGCCCTACGCCCGCGCGATGCATCATTATATCTTAAAAAATCGCGACCTCTATGGGCTGCCGCGCAAGTTTAATATTTCCTATGACTCAGGCGGCAGCGTCTCCGTTTGTGCGGATACCAACGACATAGGCTTCTACGCCGTCAAGGTCGGGGCAAACGAGAATGGCATCGCGCCGGGTATCTATTTCCGCATGCAACTCTGCGGCATCACCGGGCACAAACAGTTTGCCACCGATTGTGGAGTACTACTCACACCCGCCGAAACGATCCCCGTCGCTGCCGCCCTGATCCGCGTCTTCGTCGAAAATGGCGACCGCACCAACCGGAAAAAAGCGCGGCTCAAATATCTAGTGGATGATTGGGGGATTCCTAAAATTCTTGAGGAAACCGCGAAGAAGATGACCTTCCCACTGCGCTACTATCCGCTGGAAGCCTGTGAGTCCTCCGCCCCGAAATCCAAGCACGGCCATCTTGGCATTCATCCGCAAACTGATGGTAAACATTACATCGGTGTGCTAACTCCCGTCGGCCGGATGTCCGTCGTGCAAATGCTCGCAATCGCCGACATCGCCGATCAATTCGGTCGCGGGGAAATCCGCCTCACGGTCTGGCAGAACCTCATCATCCCAGGTATCGCCGAGGAAAACCTCCAAGCTGCTATCACCGCAATCCAAGCGACTGGTCTGGACCACCGCAACAACACTCTCACCGGTGGACTCATCGCTTGCACCGGCAGCCAAGGATGTAAGTTTGCTGCTGCCGACACTAAGGGCCATGCAATCATTCTCGGCAGTCACCTGACCAGCAAGATGATCCTCGACCAGCCAGTCAACATTCATCTAACTGGCTGCCAAAATTCCTGTGCCCAACACTACATCGGCGACATCGGGATGATGGGCACCCGCGTGAAAGTCGAAGACGGTTCCACCGTGGATGGCTATAACATTGTGCTCGGCGGCGGGGTGGATGACACCCAAGCGATCGCTCGTGAGATCTGGAAATCCGTCCGCGCCGATGAAATGCCCGCACTCATTGAGCAAATCCTCGTGGTCTATCTACGAGACCGAATCGCGGACGAGAGTTTCGCCGGATTTGCCAACCGCCACACGCCGGAGCAATTGATGGAACTCTGCGATCCTGCGAAAACTGCTGCCGCCTAACAATCACTGCTATGTCGCTAACAATTCCCAACACTGCTCCATTTTCCGGAGCCCAGAAGATGTGGCTCAAGGGCTATCTCGATGCACTGAACTCCGCCTTGTATCCCGCAGGCGGCTCGTCCGAACCCGCCGCATCGCCCGAGGCCACTGGTTTACCCATCATTATTCTATGGGGTTCCCAAACCGGCACCTCCGAAGCGCTTGGTAAAAAGCTTAGCAAAACGCTCGCTGCGAAAGGCCACTCCCCCACCCTGCGCGACATGGCGGAAATTTCACCTGCCGATTTGGCGACCGCAGAACATATCCTCATCATCACCTCCACTTATGGCGATGGCGAACCACCCGACAACGCTGCCGCTCTTCACTCCGCACTCCATGCAGCGGACGCGCCCCAACTTGCATCCGTCAACTTCGCCGTGCTCGCACTCGGCGATTCTAACTATCCAGACTTCTGCAAGTGCGGCCACGATTTCCATACTCGGCTCACCGCGCTGGGTGCAAGGCCACTTATTCCCATCACCGAGTCTGATGTGGATTATGATAAGCCATTCGCCAATTGGATTGCCCAGTTAGAGAAGGCATTGGTCGCCGCATAAGGAATTGAAATTCTAAATCGCCCCTCGTGCCCACCACCCTTCAACGCCTCCCTGCCCTGAAGCACGCTTCGAAGCCGGATCTTGAACCGGGTAATCTAATCGACCAACTTCTCGCTGAGCAAAAGCAACTCCAGACTCCCGTCGCTCGTTTCTCGGAGGTTCACCGCCCGCGCGAGCCTGACCTGGCTGACCACTATCGCAGCTTGATCCCGCTCACGAAACCCGGCGATGGCGAGCAGTATGCCTTCGAGGTTTCGCTCGACCGCTGCACCGGCTGCAAGGCATGTGTTTCCGCCTGCCACTCGCTTAACGGCCTCGACGATCATGAAGCATGGCGCGATGTCGGCACCTTGTTAGGTGGCAGTGATAGTCCGGGCTGGCAACAAACTGTCACCACCGCTTGCCATCATTGCGAAGATCCCGGTTGCATGAATGGCTGCCCGGTGGGTGCCTATGAAAAGGATAAGCACACCGGCATCGTCCGCCACCTCGACGATCAATGCATCGGCTGCTCCTACTGCATTCTCAAGTGTCCCTATGATGTCCCGAAGTATTCGAAAAAGCGCGGGATCGTTAGAAAGTGTGACATGTGCCACCAACGCCTCGCCGAAGGGGAAGCTCCGGCGTGTGTCCAAGCCTGTCCGACTGAGGCGATCCGCATCGTGAAAGTCGCGAAAAGCAGCCAGCGAAATGCCGTAAAGCATACCCATCTATTTCACTCCACTCGACTCACTCCCGTTTCATCAATCGCGGACTCATCGATCACTCTGCCGACGACGCTATACATTGGTCGCGAAGTGCCAAGCTCAGCCACCGCCGCTGACCAAGAGGCGCTCATTCCTCAACACGCGCACTGGCCACTGGTTCTGATGTTGATGCTCACGCAAGCCGGCGTCGGCCTGCTGATCACCTCACGCGGCAACTTAGCCATAACTCTAACTGGCACGGCGATCTTCTTCGCCGGCATGGCTGCATCTGTGTTTCACCTCGGCCAGCCGCTCAAAGCTTGGCGCTTTTTCCTCGGCCTGCGCAGGTCCTGGCTATCGCGGGAAATCCTTGCGTTCTCGCTGTTTGCGCCCATTCCACTGGCCCTCGCGGCTTTAGCCTTGCTGCCTTGTTTCCCAAAGCTGCCAATCCCGTTAGCAGTTATAGATTTGCTGCCACTCGCAACGCGAATCTCCACTCTATCCGCGCTGGGCCTTGGGCTGATCGCGGTGTTCACGAGTGTCATGATTTACCACGACACTCAGCGTTCGTTATGGCGCTTCCCGCTCGGGGCCGCACGATTTCTCGGCACCGTCGCCAGCTTCGCCGCGCTGGGAAATTTGATACATAGACCCAGTATCCTGAGTGGTTCGTTATTCGCTGCCGCCATCCTCCTTAAGCTCATCCCCGAATCTCGCATGCTCCAACTCGGCGACAATGAGGACATCCCATGGTCGCCCGATGTCCACAGCGCCCGCCTCCAGCTCGGCCCGTTAGGTATCATTCTCCGTTGTCGCATGGCACTCGCCCTACTCGCAATTTTCGTCGCCTTGATCCAGCCGTGGGCGTCGTTGCCAGTCTTGCTGCTCGCCGAGTTGCTAGAACGTCAGCTCTTTTTCCAATCCGTCCATGCACCCAAGATGCCCGGAAATTTCGGCCCAAAATCGCGGGGTGAGCATTGAATGGGTGAGTGAGAATTCAGTCGCCAATGCGCAAGCTTCCGCCTGTCTTGCGAGAAGGCGCGGAAATCCTAGTAAGCTTTCACGGCGGGGACGCGCGGGAGTTCCTTGCCGAGGTTATCAGCGTAGCGGCTGCGGTCGTCCGGGGAATGCATGCGCGGCGCTGGTCCGGTGTTTCTGGAGTTCCTTCTTGGGCGTGAGGACGGGGGCGACGGTGGGTTGGTATTTCGCCCAGTCGATCTGGCGGGTTTCGAGATCGTGGAGGTCGATCTTGTAAACCGGCGGGGTCTGGCTGTGGAGGGAGTTTTCCGCGTTGTCGCTCCAGTCGTTGGTGGTGGTGATGATGTAGCTGCCTTTTTCGCGCTCGGTCTGGGATTGGGCGCGGCAAGTGGCAAGGATGCTTTTGAGGGGACTCATGAAGTGTGGGGAGGCTAACAAGGGAGAGCTGGGCGGGAAGGGAAATCCGCTGAGAACAAGCTGAGATTCTGAAATGCTGAAATGAAAACAGGCAGGGGCTGGAGGAATCGCGACACACTTGTCGTGGGCCAATGAATGGAGAAAGGGAATGCGCCGGATGCGCTTCGCT
>JAYVEJ010000676.1:0-8322 GCA_043748885.1 Luteolibacter sp.
TGCGGAAAAAACCCATCAACGCGGGCATCCAGTTTTCGCCATTGGAAAATTGCAATAGATCTACGCCGAGTGAGCGGATGCGCGCAGCCGTTAGTTCGCGGCGCTGGCGGGATTGTTTCTCGAAAGCTGCTCTAACTTTCGCGCTGCCGGTGTCGATCTCGACGACTTGGCCGCTCTCCGCATCCTCAATGCAGATCCGGCCGACATCCGGCAGCGATTCTTCGCGCGGATCGGTCACGGAAACGGCGATGACATCGTGGCGGCGGTTCGTGACTTGCAGCTTGTTGCGCAGCGAGTTCAAACGCATTTCGAATGGCGCACCGAGGCAGAAATCTGAGACCAGAAATATCACTGATTTCCGGTGGATCACTTGGTTGGCGAAGTTCAAGGCTTTTGCGATATCGGTGCCGCGTTGCTCGGGTTGAAAGTAGAGTGTCTCGCGGATCAAACGCATAATGTGCATCCGTCCTTTGCCCGGCGGAATGTATAACTCGACCCCATCGCTGAAAAGGATGAGTCCGACTTTATCGCGGTTACGGATCGCAGATGCGGCGAGCACGCCAGCGGCTTCTGCCGCGAGTTCACGCTTGGAATCGACGACTGAACCGAAGTCCGAGGAGGCACTCACATCGATCATTAATAATATAGTGAGTTCGCGCTCCTCAGTGAAGAGTTTAACATGTGCCTCGCCTGTGCGGGCCGTGACATTCCAGTCGATGGTGCGCACATCATCGCCGGGGACATAGTTTCTAACGCGGTCGAAGTCCATGCCACGGCCTTTGAAAACACTGGCGTAGCGGCCTGCTAGAGAGTCATCGACCAGCCGGTTGGTGCGGACTTCCATCCGCCGCACGCGACCAAGAATCTCTGCGGCACGCGTCTCGTCTTGGACGCTGATCGGCGTGGCGGCTTTAGGTTTGATCATCAGATAGATTCATTTGGAGTTTTTTAACCGCAGATGAACGCAGATGGACACAGATAAGAGAAGAGGTTTTATGGAACAAATCTTCTATCATTTCTTCATTAACGTTTATCTGCGTTCATCTGCGGTTTAATATCTGGATGATGCTCCATCAAGGCACCGGCAATTCATCGAGGATGCGGGTAATGATTTGCTCGCTATTCAAGCCTTCGGCTTCCGCTTCATAAGTGACGGTGACGCGGTGGCGCATGACGTCCATAGCCACGTTTTTCACATCGTGTGGAGTAACATAAGCGCGACCGTTTAGGAAGGCATGAGCACGGCTGGCGAGCGCGAGATTGATGGTCGCACGGGGCGAGGCACCCACCCGGATGAGCGGCGCGATGTGGACACCGTATTCGTCCGGTCGCCGCGTGGCATGGACTAAGCGAACGATGTAGCGTTTCACTTTTTCATCGAGATAAAGGCTGTTCACCACGGTGCGCGCTTGTTGGATCGCTTCGAGACTCACAATCGGCTGCGGCACGGGCATCTCCTCGGTGGTTCCGGCGAGATCGAGCACGCGGAGCTCCTCTTCCTCAGTCGGGTAATCCATCACGACCTTCATCATGAAACGATCAAGCTGCGCCTCTGGCAGCGGATAGGTGCCTTCTTGCTCTAACGGGTTCTGGGTGGCGAGGACGAAGAACGGTGAGGGCAGCGGGAACGTTTGCTCACCGATGGTGACTTGCTTTTCCTGCATCGCTTCTAGCAGCGCACTTTGGACCTTGGCCGGGGCGCGGTTGATTTCATCGGCGAGGATGAAGTTCGCAAAAACCGGGCCGTGTTTTACCCGGAACCGAGCTTCCCGTGGGTCGTAAATTTCCGTGCCCACAATGTCGGCCGGCAGCATGTCGGGGGTGAACTGGATGCGGTTGAACTTGGCGTTCACCAACGAGGCGAGAGTCTTGAGCGCAAGCGTTTTTGCCAACCCTGGGACGCCTTCTAGCAGGATGTGGCCCTTCACCATCAGGGAAATTAACAGGCGGTCCACCAAGTCGCTTTGACCGATTAGATAGCGGCCGATCTCGCTGCGGAGTGGGTGGATCCAGTGGGATGCCTCGCGGACGAGCACTTCTGCGTCGGCCGGGTTCACGATCGGTGAGGATTGATTTTCCGTGTCAAATGTCATGGTTCGATAGCGTTGTTTCTGGAAGGGTCGGAGGCGGTGAAAATGGCGACGACTACCTAGCGGCGTAATGCCCGAGGCTCGTCTAAAATCCCGCGATTGGCGTCTCCACGGCGGCAGCTTGCCCGCCAGATCCGCCGCATCCAAGCGCCAACTGCGACTTGCGGATGATGCTCGCGAATCGCAACCCACGAAGATGGGCGAGAGCGCACAACGGGCACGGGAAGATTTCAAGATTCCGCCGGGTGACGGAAGAGTCACCTTCGCCCGCCGCATCGTTCTCGGAGATTTACGACCTCGAGAAATACGGAATGAAAGAGGCGGGCTGCATCATTCCGGTTAGCCACTACACCGGCGAGATCATCGCCACCCATTATGAAACATTGTGAGATCAACCCTAACAGGATCTGCCCCGTCCACAATGGCGCGAACCCGGTGGAGGTCTTTGAGACCGTAAATGGGGCATCATAAATGTAACCCATGTTCCCGTTCGCCCCCGGGGGCGAGGGGGTATAAACCGGGGACATGGGTTACACATCTAACTGGCCGGATGTCTTGGAAAAAGGTGTCGGCAATGGATCAAAACCAGCAGTTTGTGAGTTTGGCGGGGAGTGGTGATTTTACGGTGACGGAGCTTTGTAGGCAGTTCGGGGTTTCGCGCAAGAGGGGCCATCAATGGCTTGGCCGCTTTGCGGTGGGCGGAATGAAGGCACTCGGGGATCATAGCCGGGCCCTGAAGTCGGTGACTTGCTTGACGCCCAGCGAGGTGGAACGGCTGATCTGCACAGAGAAGCAACTGCATCGAAGGGGTCGTCGAAAGGGCACTTCGCTTGCATCTTGCCGTCCGCCTGCTTTACTCCCCGTCCCGGTGTTTATCCGGTTAACCGAACCACACCATGGGAAGACATTTTGAATGCCGCCGCCGGGCGAAGGAATCGCGATGGGCCACGATGTCCAAGGTATTTCCGAAGCTGGCTAAATCCATCACCATGGCCGCCAAGAACGGTGGCCCAGAGCCGGAATCTAACGCGCCGCTGCGGGTGGCCATCATCAATGCCAAAGCCCAAAACCTCTCGAAGGAAAACATCGAGAACGCCATCAAGCGCGCCGCCGGTAAGGACGCCGCAGACATTTCCGAGATCACCTACGAGGGCAAAGGCCCGCACGGCTCGTTGTTCGTCGTCGAGTGCGCGACCGACAATTCTAACCGCACCATCGGCAACCTGAAAATCATCTTCAACAAAAACGGTGGCCAACTCGTGAATGGCGGTCAGCTCGATTTTATGTTCAACCGCAAGTCTGTCATCGAGTTCCCGCTGCCCGTCGGCCGCGACCTCGAAGAACTTGAACTCGAGCTGATCGACGCCGGGCTGGAAGAACTCTCCGTCGATGACGGCTTGGTCTCGGTGATCGGCGACTATGGCGCCTTCGCCAGCTTGAGCCAAGCGGTGGAAGCCGCCGGCATCGTGCCGACAAAATGCAGCCTGCAACGCCTGCCCACTCAACCCGTCGAACTAACCGAAGAGCAGATGGAGGAAGTCGAAGTGTTACTCGACAAGTTAGAAGACGACGACGACGTGCAAGTCGTGTTCACGAACCTGGCTTGAGCCGGGCTGCGCCACGTTCACGGCTCCCCCACCCCATCCTCAATGATCTCGTCATCCCTCACGGGAATGGCGCGGATGGCACGCGGCTTGGCGGGTGCGATTTCTTCGGGCGGGCCTTCGAGGAGTTCTTCTTCACCGGTCTTCAGTGGCTCGACCGGAAGTGCTCGCAAGGGGCCACCGACGCCTCCTGCGACGGGCGGCGTGGTGTCGTCGGGATCGGTCGGGACGGCATCTGGCTCGCCCTCGACCTTTGGCGTCGCGCCTTCGTCGGTGACGATCAGCGCCTTCTGCGGCGGGGCGATGTCGTCCTTGATGTCGTCCTTGATGCCTTCGAAAAACCTTTTCACCATCGGCGCGGCCATCCGCCCGCCAGAGACGGTTTCGCCGGGTCGCCCTTCGTAGAGCACGGCGAAGGAGTAGCGCGGATTGTCGTGGGGGAGATAGCCAGCGAACCACGCAAGTCGTTGGTTTTTCGCGGGTGGCCCCCATTGCGCGGTGCCGGTTTTTCCGCAGAGTTCGGTGTAGCTGAGGGCTGCGGCGTGGCCGGTGCCACCGCTCGAACTGACGACATCGCGCATGCCATCGTGGACGACATCGACGGCCTTGGCATCCACGCCGAGCCAATTTTTCCGTTCGGGCACAGCGGCCTGGACGACGCGACCGCGAGTGTCTTGGAGCTGGCGGATGAGGCGGAGCTTGGGCAAAGCCCCACCGTTGGCGATGCCGGCCATGGCTTGCGCGACTTGCAGCGGCGAGGCGAGCAAACTGCCCTGGCCGATAGACAAATTCGCGGTGTCGCCATTGAGAATTCGCCGATGTTCGTTTTTCAACATCCACTCGTCATTGGGCACCAGCCCAGGGTTTTCGCCGACTAACGGAAGCCCGCTGGTTTGGCCAAACCCGAGCCGCCGCGCGAGATTCAGAAACACCGTGGGACCGACATCGATCCCGACCTGATAGAACCAAGTGTTGCAGGACCGCGCCAGTGCGCGTTTCACATTGATCGAGCCCTCGGGGTTCTTGTTCCAGTTGTGGAAAACCGCGTTGCCGACGTTGATCGCCGCCGGGCAGTAGATGGTGGACTCCTCCGTCACGGTGCCGTTGTTGAGAGCGGCGAGCGCGATGATCGGCTTGAACGACGAGGCCGGCGGATAGACGGACTGAAACGCACGGCCATACAACGGCGCGGACGGATCTTCATTGAGAGCCTTGAAATCCGCCTCATTGATGCCGGGAATGAATTTGTTGAGATCGAACGACGGCCGCGAAGCCATCACTAACACCTCGCCGGTGACCACGTCGATCACCACGAACGCGCCGCGGCGGCAGCCGTCGCGGAGGGTTTCTTCGGCGAGTTTTTGCCAAGGAAAATTGAGGGTGGTGACCACGGTGCCACCGGGGCGCGGGCGTTTGACTTGCTCCTCTAGCAGCTTGTTGCCACTTTCGTCGAATAGCAGCCGTTTCATGCCGGGTTCGCCGGTGAGCTGGGTGTTGAAGATTTTTTCCAAGCCTGCGCGGCCTTCGGATTCCTCCCACAGCGGCTCGTTGAAATTGATCGGTCCGGTGGGCAATTTCCCGACACTGCCGGAGTAGCCGAGGATGTGCGCGGCGAGTTCCCCGTGCGGATAGTAGCGGCTGTAAATCGGGTGTAGCACCAGTCCAGAGGTGAGTTTGGACTCGATGTCGCGGGCGGTTTTCTCGCCGATCTGGCCGGTGACTAACAACGGCAACCAGCGCCGGTGGCGGTAGTGATCGTAAAGCTCGTCGTCGGTTTTCGGCACCTGGCTTTTGACCAAGATTTGCAGCGCATCGAGTCGGGTGCGGGCCCAGTTGATGACGAAATCCCGGTCCGCATTTTCAAACTGCCGGAACTGGAGGGCGACCTGATAGGCCACCTTGCTTTGCGCCAGCGGTTCGCCATCTCGGTCCACGATTTGGCCGCGCGGCGCGGGGATTTTCAGAGTGATCGCCCGGGCGTCCTTGCGGTTAAAAATCGACCCATCCGCCGCATTGCGGGCGGTCGGTGGGGCGACGGGAGCCTGCGCCAGTGGTTTGTTAGAAGCGATGACCGCAGCGGGTGAATCCTGAGCACAGACGGGCAAAGTCGCGAAACAGGAGACCAGCGTAAGTCGGCGGAAGGACGATGGACTCAGCATTTTGGTTCGGGCAGGCTAGTGCTGGATTCTCCCCAAGGCAACGCTCAATCCCAGCCGCTCTCGTCCCAATCCGCCACCAAGAGCCGCACTTGTCGCAAGCCGCAGGCCGTGCATGATGGCCGCAATGAGCGATTGGAATTTCATGTCGGTGATCATTCTGCTGGGGGTGTTTGTGCTTTGGAAGCTGGAATTTGCCGCGACCTTGCTCAATCTGAAAGCCTTTCCCACCGCCGTCCCGCAGCCGCTGCGAGGCTTGATGGATGAGGCGAAACTCGACCAAGCCCGCGCCTATCTGCGGGTCAATGCCCGCTTCGGCATCCTTCAGTCCACCGTCTCGTTAGTCGTGCTGCTGGTGTTCTGGTCGATCGGCGGCTTCGCTTGGCTCGACGAGTTGGCGCACACGTTCACCCCGTCGCGGCTGGTGGCGGGCTTGATTTTCCTGTCCGCCCTCATGCTTGGCCAAAGCCTCGTGAGCCTGCCGTTTTCTATTTATGACACTTTCGTGATCGAGGAAAAATTCGGCTTCAACCGCTCGACGCCCGCCACTTTCATCAAAGATCGGCTCAAAGGAATCGCCCTCGCTGCCGTCATCGGCCTGCCGCTGATGGCCGCCGTGCTGTGGATTTTCGGCAACGTCGCGCACGCCTGGCTGTGGGCGTGGCTCGTCGTCACCAGCTTCCAACTCATTCTAACGTATCTCGCGCCATCGCTGATCATGCCGCTGTTTAATAAGTTCACCCCGATGCCCGACGGCGAGCTGAAACAAGCCATCGAAGCTCTTGGCGTGAAATGCGGCTTTCCTCTAACTGGCGTGTTCGTGATGGACGGCTCCAAGCGCTCGACCAAAGCCAACGCCTTCTTCACCGGCCTCGGCAAGCGCAAGAAAATCGCCCTCTTCGACACCTTGGTCGATAAAAGCAGCAAGCCGGAACTGCTCGGCGTGCTCGCCCATGAGATCGGTCATTTCCGCTGCGGCCATATCAAACAACGCCTCGCCGTCGGCATCCTACAGACCGCAGTGATCTTCTATCTGCTAGGCCTCGCCACCGATCCCGATGGGAAATTCGCCCGCATCCTCTTCGATGCCTTCGGAGTGAAGGAAATCTCGCCGCACGTCGGGTTGGTGCTTTTCAGCATCCTGCTAGAACCCGTTAGCAAAGCCCTCGGCGTCCTCGCGAACGCTTGGTCACGCCGCCACGAGTTCGAGGCAGATGCCTACGCCGCCAACGTCACCGGCGACGGCGCAGCCCTCGGCGAGGCCTTGAAAAAAATGTCTGCCGACCACTTATCTCACCCCACCCCCGCGCCGCTGCGGGTCTGGCTCGACTACTCGCATCCGCCGCTGGTGGAGCGGCTCGAAGCCTTGGCAAAATGTTAACCCGCCACAGGTGTTTGGTTTCGGGGTGAAGCGCAATTTGCAATCTGCTGCGATGCATGAAACAACACTCGCCCATTTAGAAAAGTAGGAATTTGTAATTAAACTCGCCACTACATCGTGAGTTATAGGGATTGGGGGAGATCCTATAGGTGCTGGCACGCGTCATGCGAAACGAGCGGGCGAAACCATGAAAACTAACCTCCATCGTTCGTCGTTCCACCATAACTTTATGGGCCACTTGCCGGGTAAAGCTGGGTGGCTGTTACTCTGGCTGATAGGGATTCCGGTTCCGCTACTAGTTATCTTCTTTCTGCTCCGCGGTTGTACATGATTGCGGCACTCAGTCCGTTTGTGAAGCGAAGTCGCGCCTATAGATAATATCCCACTCACTTGTGAAACTAGCCCCCACCCATCTTAAACGCTATAAAGACGTCGCCCTGTTGTTCTACCGGTATGCAAATTCCGATGTGCTCAAGCAAGGCGGCTTCAATGAACCAGTCGTTGAGGATGCGACTAACACCGAGGCCAACGACCTTGCAAAGGATCTGGAAAAACTCGGCCCGACCTTTGTAAAGATTGGCCAGTTGCTCTCCACCCGCGCTGACCTACTTCCCCCGTCCTATCTGGAAGCGCTAAGCCGCTTGCAGGACCATGTGGAGCCAGTGCCCTACGAGGACATTGAGAAAGTCGTGCAAGAGCAGTTGGGTGTTAGGATTTCTAAAGCTTTTGAAACTTTTGAAAGAAAACCCCTTGGCGCGGCCTCTCTCGGGCAGGTCCATCTTGCGACTCTGCGCGGCGGAAAAATCGTCGCCGTCAAAGTCCAGCGACCCGGCGTCCGTCAACAAATCGCCGATGATTTAGATAGCTTCGCGGAGATCGCTGAGTTCCTCGATAACCATACCGAGTTCGGGAAACGTTATGAGTTATCTCGCATCCTCGGCAGCTTCCGTACTAGCCTGATGCGCGAGCTCGACTATCAAAAGGAAGCGATTCACTTAGGACGCCCGCAAAATCAAATGATGGTTTTTGGTGCGAGTGAGTAGTTCCAATTCGGCTGAAATGTCTCGCGCCGTAGATTGAGTTCCTCCATC
>JAYVEJ010000677.1:0-3160 GCA_043748885.1 Luteolibacter sp.
CCGATCTTCCTTCGGTAGTAAATCGGAGAGTTTTTTAATCGCATCTGCCTGATGGCGATTGGCGATGAGCAGGGCATCGCCCGTTTGGACGATGATCAGATCGTCCACGCCGAGCAGGGCGATGCGGGTGCCGGGGCGGGCGTTGAAGATGATATTGTTTTGTGAGTCGATTTGGGAAATCGGCTCGTTGGCGCGGTTATCATTGCCATCCACTTCGAGATACTTGGCGATGGATAGCCAAGAGCCGACGTCGTCCCAATCGAAGGTGGCTTCGATGTTGAGGACGCGGTCGGCCTTTTCCATGAGCGCGTAGTCGATGGAGATGGGCGTGAGTTGAGGAAATTGGGAGGCGACGGTGGCCGTGAGATCCGTGGAGTCGCGGAGTTCATTGACGAATCCAGCAAGCTCGGGAGTGTGGGTGGCGAGCTGCTGGATGACGACGGGCAGCGACCAGACAAACATCCCGGCATTCCAGGAGAAATTTCCGCCGGCGAGAAATTCTGCGGCGAGTGCGGGGGCGGGTTTTTCCCGGAAGCGCTTCACCTCGACGGCTGGATTTTCACAGTGGAAGCCGTCTATCGTGGCGTGCTCGCCGCGCTCGATGTAGCCATAGGATGGACAGGCCCAAGTCGGGCGGATGCCGATGGTGACGAGGCCGTTAGACTTCTCGGCGGTGGTGAGAGCATCGCGCATGACTGCCTGATAGGCGGCGGTGTCTTGGATGAGTTGATCGGATGGGAGGACCATCATCACGGCGTCTGGATTACGTGCAGCGACGAGACCGATGCCGAGGGCGACGGCGGGCGCGGTGTCGCGTTTTGCAGGCTCGGCGAAGATGTTTTCCGGCGGCAGCATGGTGGCGAGGGCGCGGACCGCGTCCACTTGCAGGTCGTTGGTTAGAATGAGGATATTTTCAAAAGGAACTAAGCCGACGAGGCGCTGGATGGTTTGTTCGAGCAGCGTCCCGGTGCCGAACAGATCGAGGAGTTGCTTGGGTTTGGAATTGCGGCTGAGCGGCCAGAAGCGGGTGCCGGATCCACCGGCGAGAATTAAGGCGTAGGTGTTTTCAAGGGCTGGCATCGCGGGCGACACTCCCTCAATTCATCGCGATGGAAAAGCGGTAAACTTCACATTTTCATTTTCCGGAGTTGTCGTTAGGTGGGGAAAGGCATAAGCCTCGCGCATGGCAGATGAGTACTCAGAAACGACTCCGGCATGGATTGAAACCAGCGCACTCACTGCGCCCGCGCTGTTAGGCGCGGCGGCGGGTCTGCTGCTGGGCGACTTGATGCACCGAGGTGCCCGCCGCGGGGTGGGCATTGGCTTGGGTGCCTTGGGGATCGCGGCGTTGCTGCCGTTCGTGGTCGGTGGCGTGACCGGATTGGTGACTGGTCCGAAGAGCAAGTTCGGAGTCCGCCGCAAGATCCAGCGCATTCGGGATGCTGGAATCGTGGCACCCGCTTATGACGACGTGGAAGAGGAATTGCGCGAGCAGGGACTCATCTAACTTCCGCTCATTTCCTGAGTGGAAATAGCACCCGCGCCGTGACCGGGAAATGGTCGGACACCATCGGTTGGTCGCTCGAAATGATTTCCGCCTCCTCAATCCGTGCGCCGCGACTGACTAGGATATGATCCACTTTGAGAAAACCGTCGCGGTTAGCCCCCCAGAAATGTAGCGTC
The DNA here is from genome assembly GCA_043748885.1 of Luteolibacter sp. Classification (GTDB taxonomy): domain Bacteria; phylum Verrucomicrobiota; class Verrucomicrobiia; order Verrucomicrobiales; family Akkermansiaceae; genus Luteolibacter. The sequence continues at coordinate 1,684 of JAYVEJ010000677.1, forward strand.
CGGCGGTTTTTCTCGGTGGGGTGAAGTGACTGATAGGTATCTAGCAGGCCATTGGCCCAGAGTGGTTCGGCACTGCCGATGGTCACCCGCTCGCCTCGCAGGTAGAACAGCCCGGGGTTGGTTTCGATTGAGTTAAAATCTCCGATCAGTGCCACGGGTTCGTCAGCGTGCTTCCGCGCATCGATCCGTTGCGCGATCAACAACGCCGCCCGCTCGCGAGAGGGCTGGTTCTTGTGATCCCAGTGGGTGTTAAAAACGTAGAACCCACGCCCGCTCGCACGATCTATTAGTCGCAGCCACGTCGCCACTCGCGGGATGGCATTGCCCCAGGTCCGTGAGCCGATTTTTTCAGGCGTGTCGGATAGCCAGAACGTGCCGCAATCCGCCGAATCTGGCTGGAGGCGGTCGCGCTGATAGAAGATCCCGGAATACTCGCCGGCCCTGCGACCATCGTCTCGGCCGATGCCGAAAAACTCATAGTCCGGCAGCGAGGCCCATAAATCTGCGGCTTGCCCGTGGAGCGCTTCCTGCACGCCGATGATGTCCGGCTTTTCGCGCCGGATCATTTTGACTGCGCCGATCACCCGTTTCGGCCACGAGCGCGCTGCGAGATCCTCGGGGTTTTCGTAGCGGATGTTAAACGTCATCAAGTTCAACTCCATTGCGCCGTCTGTTCTAGCCGCCGTCGCTCTGAGTGGCTCTGATTTGCGTTCCCGGCGGCAGGAGGAAATGCCGACTAACACCGGGATCAAGCACAGGCCAAGAATGCAGAGTTTCATCATTCGTTTCACGGAGTGCTGACTTGATCGCGACAAAAAAGGCCGCTCCCGGTGAGGAAGCGGCCTTTTCAATGAATTTGAAAACTCAGTTCGCAGCGACAGCGGCTGGCGCAGGCGGGACGACATTCACGCGGCGGCCTTCTTTGTCGAAGAACACCCGGCCATCGACGAGGGCGAACAGCGTGTGGTCTCTGCCGCAACCGACGCCCAAGCCCGGATGGACCTTGGTGCCGCGCTGGCGGATGATGATGTTACCAGCAATCACGGCTTGGCTGCCGAATTTTTTCACGCCGAGGCGCTTGCTGCGGGAATCGCGACCGTTCTTGACGGAGCCTTGTCCTTTTTTATGGGCCATGGAAGTGGGTAAGGTGAGGGATGAAAATTAACCGGCGATGGCGGTGATCTGGAGAGTCGTCAACGAGCGACGGAAACCCTTGGTCTTGTGGAAGCCCTTGCGGCGCTTGAACTTGAATGCGACACCCTTGGGTCCGCGATATTGATTGATCACCTTGGCGGTCACCGAGGCACCTGCCACCAGCGGAGCACCGATTTTCACGGACTCGCCTTCGCCGACGATCAGAACGTCGAACGTGATTTCTGAATCGACTTCGACATCGAGCTTCTCGACATCGAATTTGTCGCCTTCTTGGATGCGGTATTGTTTACCGCCTGTTTTGATCACTGCGTAGGCCATGGCC